>JALWDJ010000011.1:6702-15928 GCA_027014605.1 Campylobacteraceae bacterium | reverse complement strand
TCACTCTCATCTACTCTTCAATATTCCATTGTTAAATAGAGTCTGTTTAAGAAAAGAGATTGGTCAGGGGAGAGAGTGAGAGGGAGCTACGCTCGTTTTCACTCGCTATACCTTCGGTCTTGTTTAACAGATTTGATTTATCTATCAAAATCTAACTCTTTAACATATTTTAAAATTTAAATATCTACTTGAATTAAAAAGTTTTATAAAAAAACTATTTTAGTTAAATAATGATTGGCATTATGATAGTTATAAAATTTCTATCTTTTAGTACAAATGGAAGAGTTGACTCATTTAATAAAATCTCAAAACTATTATTATCTATTTGAGAAATAAAATCTGTTATATAACGACTATTTACATTTAATTCAAAATTATCTATATTTAAAGGTGTATCTTCTATTAAAATCTCTGTTTTTGCCTCTATATTATCACTTGATAGTGATTTAAAGACTATTGAATTTTGGTTAAAAATCATCTTTATCTCTACAGATATTGGTGTAATTGTTTTTATTGCATTTATCATCTCTTTTTTAGGTAATAATAGATGATATTTAAAACTCTTAGGAACTATTCGCTCATAATCAGGGAATTTTCCATTTATTAGCCTACTAAAAAAGAAGTGGTTTTGATTTTTAATTATAATATCTGTAGAGTTATAATATATATCTATCTTATCTGTAAAGAGTTTTTTTATTTCAGATATAGCCTTTTTGGGAACAATTATTGAGAATTGATTTTGATTTAAACTCTCTACTGTAACTATGGCTAATCTTCTAGTATCTGTTCCTACAAATTTAGTGCTATCTTTTTTAATATCTATTAAAGCTCCATTTAATTCAAATTTTGGATTATTCGTATCTATAGTTGGAGATATGAGTTTTAGATTTTTTATTAGATTTACGGAGTCCAATGATATTTTTGCTCTATTTTCAATTTTTGGAAATTTTGGAAAGCTATTGGGATTTAAGATTGGAATTTTAAATTTTGATTTATTTTGTTTAATTGTTAAATTATCTCCTATTAACTCTAATATTATATCTTCATCTTTTAATATACGAACTATCTCTAAAAATTTTTTACCATTAGCTGTCACTCTCCCATCATACTCAACTATAGCATCTTCTGTTTTTATTATTAATCCTATTTCACTATCTGTTGCTTTTATTATAATAATATCATTTTTCGCCTCCATATATATATGTGATGTTATCTTTGTTTTATCTTTCTTTTCTAAAAAAGGTTGTATGCTTATTAGCATAGATTCTAGCAATTTTTTTGAAATCGAAATTTTCATTTTTATCCTTTAAATTAATCTTTAATTTAAGTTTATTTAGCATCTATTAATATCTTAAACTCCTTATCTTCATATGCTATTTCTGTAATTTTTCTAATTACATGACATTACTCATTAATATGTCCTTTTTTTTAATTTCATATCTTAACAATTACCTCTATCTATATATAGAAGTGCCTTTTTTAATAACTTCTCTTCTATATCTCCTAATTGATGTAAAAAATCATTATCTTTTACATAACACCCCTTAGTAACATTTAATCCATCAAAATAGTCATAAAATCCATCTGAGTTTTTTACTACAAAATTGATAAGATAAAATATATATCTTCCATAGCTTTTCCCCTCCATTCCAACAGGTTTTCCATAGGTTCTATCTCCAATAATAGCTACATTATCCTCTAAATATGGTCTAAGTGCATTTATAACTAACTCACTAGCACTTGCTGTCTCTCTTGTTGTTAGAAAAACTATCTTATCTAAATCTATTGAGTTTCTATCTGTCTCAAAAGAGTATGTAAGATTTCTGTTTTGATTTTGACTATTCCACTCTATTTTAAATTGAACTTCATTATCCATATCTCTCATAAGTTTATCTAGTAATATAGAGGCTGTAATTAGAGAGCCACCACTATTATAACGCAAATCTATAACAAGATTTTTTATATCTTTAGATTTAAAAAAATTAAATGCACTATCTATCTCCTCCGTTGCCTCTTCTGTAAATGAGTCTAATCTTAAATATCCTATATTATCATCTATTATAGATGCTTTTGTAACTTTAAATTTATAATCTTCTGCCATTAAATTAACTGTAATATTTTTATCTATACTAGGTCTATATATTAGAAAACTACTCTTCTCTCCTTGCTCTCTTCTAGCTCTTATTAGACTATTTATAGTTATTTTTTTATGATTTAATTTTAATATAATATCTCCTCTTCTTATTCCTACCTTATCTGCTGGTGAGTTAATTCTTGTATATATAATAGTAAAGTTATTATCTATTTTTTTAAAAGCAAAACCAAATCCTGTCGATTTTTGATTTAAAAAATCACTATTTTGCTTTTTTGTAATAACCATACTCCATCTATCTTTCGGTTTATATTTTAAATCATCTATCATCTCTTGAGGTGAGTTATATTTATAATATGCTACATGTTTTGATACTTTATCTGCCCAGAAGTATTGAGTGGTAAATAGTTCAAAAAGATATGGTTTATACTCATTAGAAGGTGTTGTACCACAACCAATATAAAAAATAGTTATAAAAATCAATAATATACGCCTCAAATAAGCTCTCCTTTTAAAAAATTAACTTTAGATAATATTTTATATATATTTATATAAGAAAACTCTAGCTTATTAGCGTGTAACATAAGTCTATTAGCTCCTGTTGCCTCTAATCTATCCTTTTTTGATAATTTTCCCTCTAAATATAATTTTGCAATATTAAATTCAGTTCCATATAGAGGGTCACCTATAATATTATGTTTTACATGAAACAAATGTACTCTTATTTGGTGTGTTCTGCCTGTATATGGAGTGGCTTCAATTAGTGAAATATCCAGCTTTTTATTATATTTGAGTGGTCTAAAATATGTCTTAGCATATTTACCATCTTTTGAGATTTCTACTTTATGTTTTGAAATAGAGTAATTATCTCTTATTTTAATTGGCTCTTCAACTATAAACTCCTTTTCTACTCTACCCTTTACCCATGCTAAATATTGTTTTTTAATTTTTCTATCTTCAAAAGAGAGTTTTAAAAATTTATCACTATCTCTATTTAAACTTGCAAGTAGAAGTCCTGATGTCTCCATATCTATTCTATGTGTAGCATTTGCATTGTCTCCAAAGTAGTAGCGAATTTCATCTAACATTGAGTAGTCTGTTGCCATTGTATTTGGGTGAGTTATAACTCCTGATGGTTTATCAAAAATAGCAAAATCTTTAGCAATAAATATAGGTTTTATCCCTTTTGTTATAGGCTTAAATTTAATTATCTCTACATCTCCAACTACTATTGATGCTTTGTCTAATAGAGGTTTTCCATCTACAATTAGGCGACCTTTAGAGATAAATCTTTGAGCTTGGGCTTGTGTTAAATTAAATTTTTTTATAAGAAAAAGAAAAGATTTAATAGGTTTATCTATATAGTAGCTCTCTTTTACAAATGGCATCTTTCACCTTTTTATAACTCTATTTGGATAGAATTTTATCATAAAAATATAACAGTCAAGAGATAGGAAATATTATGGTAGAGAGATATGCTAGAGTTGAGATGAGTAGCAAATGGACAATGGAGGCTAAATATCAAGCATGGTTAGCTGTTGAGTTAGCTGTTGTTAAAGCATGGAATAGGTTAGGATTAATTCCTGATGATGATGCTAAAAAGATTATTGAAAATGCCTCCTTTTCAGTTGAGAGAATTGATGAGATTGAAGCAGTCACAAGACATGATTTAATAGCTTTTACAACCTCTGTTGCAGAGAGTTTAGGCGAAGAGAGTAGATGGTTTCACTATGGAATGACAAGTTCAGATACAGTCGATACTGCTGTTGCACTTCAGATTAGAGACTCTCTAAAATTAGTTATTAAAGATGTTAAAATGGTTATGAAATCTATTAAAAAGAGAGCTAAAGAGCATAAATATACTCTAATGGTAGGGAGAAGCCACGGTATTCATGGAGAGCCAATAACTTTTGGATTGGTCTTGGCTGTATGGTACGATGAGATGAAAAGACATCTTAAAAATCTTAAAGAGTCCCTAAAGGTTATATCAGTAGGACAGATTAGTGGAGCTATGGGAAATTTTGCTCATGCACCACTTAAACTTGAAGAGTATGCAATGGAGGAGTTGGGATTAAAACCAGCACCTATCTCAAATCAAGTTATACAGAGAGATAGATATGCAAGAGTAGCAACAGCTTTAGCTCTTCTTGCTAGTTCCATAGAGAAATTTGCAGTTCAAGTAAGACATTGGCAAAGAACAGAGGTATATGAGGCTGAAGAGTTTTTTGCAAAAGGTCAAAAGGGAAGCTCTGCTATGCCACATAAGAGAAATCCTATCTTAACAGAAAATATTACAGGACTAGCTAGGATTATACGAGCCTATGCTACTCCTGCTATGGAAAATGTTGCACTATGGCATGAGAGAGATATATCCCATTCATCAACAGAGAGATTTTGGCTACCTGATAGTTTTATTACTACAGATTTTATGTTACATAGATTTAATGGAGTTATCTCAAAACTAACTGTTATGCCTGAAAATATGATAAAAAATCTAAACTTAACAGGTGGATTGGTATTTTCTCAAAGAGTTCTTTTAGAGTTACCAAAAGCTGGAGTGAGCCGAGAAGATGCCTATAAGATAGTTCAAAGAAATGCTATGAGAGTTTGGGAAGAGATACAAGAGGGTAACCCTACAGTAAATGATAAGGGAGAGTCTCTATATCTACAGTATCTATTATCAGATAAGGAGTTAAGGGAGTATTTAACTGAAGAGCAAATTAGGGAGTGCTTTAATTATGACTATTATACAAAAAATATAGATAAAATATTTAAAAGAGTCTTTAAATAATATTTATTTTTATATTTTAAGGGTATCTATTCCCCATTTAAAATAGATAGTTTTAATAAATAATTTCAAAGGGATATATATGATTAGGGTTGTAAAGAGAGATGGTCGTGTTGAGACATTGGATATTAGAAAAATTCAAAAATATACAGCCGATGCTGTTGCTGGTCTAAGAGAGGTTAGTCAGAGTGAATTAGAGGTTGATGCAAAACTACAATTTAGAGATATGATAAGCTCTGAAGATATTCAACAGACTATGATAAAAACTGCTGTAGATAAGATAGATATAGATAGACCAGATTGGACATTTGTTGCATCAAGGCTATTTCTATATGACCTATATCATAAAGTTAGTAGATTTACAGGATATACTCATCTAAGGGAGTATTTTATAAGAGGTGAAAAAGAGGGAAAAATTGTTTTAGGATTAAAAGATAAGTATGACCTTGATGAGTTAAATAGCTATATAAAACCAGATAGAGATTTACAGTTTACATACTTAGGTATAAAAACACTATATGATAGATACCTCTTAAAAGATAATAATGGAAATCCTATTGAGTTACCACAACATCTATTTATGGCTGTTGCTATGTTTTTAGCTCAAAATGAGAAAGATAGAGACTATTGGGCAAAAAAGTTCTATGATATTATAAGTAAATTTGAGGTAATGGTGGCAACTCCTACTCTTAGTAATGGAAGAACCCCTCGGCATCAGCTTAGTTCGTGTTTTCTGGGTTCGACTGGTGATAATATCGAAGGAATTTTTGATGGATATAAAGAGATGGCACTTCTATCTAAATTTGGTGGTGGAATTGGTTGGGATTGGTCAAAAGTCAGAGGAATGGGAAGTAATATTGATGGACATAAACACGCCGCAGGTGGAATTATCCCATTTTTAAAAATTGCTAATGATGTGGCAATTGCTGTTGACCAGCTTGGTTGTGTAGCTAAAAATAGTTTTGTTAGAGTTTTAAAAAGTGTAAAAACTGATAAATTTATACATGATTTTAGAAAAGAGTATAAAGAACACTCTTTAAATAGAGATGAAGTTTTAGATATTCTCTCTCTTCATGTAAAAAACTTCACTTTTAAATATGGGAAATTAAATCAAGATGATATTTATGATTTATTAAAAGATTATATATCAGGTTTTTCTCTTTTAGAAATTTGTAATAAATTTAATTTATCAAGAGACCAATATAAAAAAATTATTGGTAGATATAAAAAAATGAATAAAGGTTTACCACAAGGCTTTAAGATTATTAAAAATGAAAACTATGCAATTCATAGAAATGGAGTGGTTATTAATTTGACTTCATTAAAACCATTATCTACAACAATAGATAGAAAAGGTTATGTTCGTGTAACTTTAGCTAAGAAATCAATGCCTTTACATAAATTATTAGTGGAAACTTTTTGTAATATACCAAAAGATAAAAATATTACGATAGACCATATTGACAATAATAAACTAAATAATTCACTTGATAACTTTAATATTTTATCGAATGAAAAAAATATTTCAAAAGGTTGGATAGAAACAAAAGATAAAAGAACAGAGATGTCAAGAATTAGAAAGTATCTCTCATATGACTTTAGATTAAAATGGGATAGACCAAATACAGAAGAGATAAATATTTTAGATATATCAGTAGAAACTATTCCAATTTCTAAAGTAAGAATAGGTGATTTAGTAGAGAGCTTTAATATTGAACTAAATAAGGTTCAATATAGAAAAGTTCATGCTATTCATGAACTTGAGGTTAAAAAAGAAAATCAGATAAAAATATCTTTTGAGAGTGGGGGATATATTGTAACTTCAAAGTGGCATCCAATGGCAATAAAAGGAGATAATGGGTACTTCTATAAACGGAGTGATGAGGTAGAGATTGGAGAGTATGGAGTTAATCATAAAGGGAAAGAGGATAAAATAGTATCTATAGATAACAATCCAAATATTTCAGAAGAGTATATGGATTTAACAGTAGAGGGAACAAATAACTATTTTGCCTCTACAGATAAATCTGATAATTTCTATCTAACTCACAATACACGAAAGGGTGCAATTGCTGTATATATAGAACCATGGCATATAGATATTAAAGACTTTTTAGATTTAAAGAAAAATTCAGGTGAAGAGAGAAGAAGAGCGCATGATTTATTTCCTGCTCTATGGTTAAATGATATATTTATGCAAAGAGTTCAAGAAGATGGAAAATGGACTCTATTTGACCCTTTTGAGGTTAGTGAACTGACAGATTTGTATGGAAATGAGTTTACTAAAAGATATTTAGAGTTAGAGAAGAGAGATGATATTACAAAAGAGATAATATCTGCTAAAGGGTTATGGAAAGATATTTTAAGAAGCTATTTTGAGACAGGAAATCCCTTTTTAACCTTTAAAGATACAGCCAATAGAAGAAATCCAAATGGACATAGTGGAATAATACGAAGTAGTAACCTTTGCTGCGAAATTTTTCAGAATACATCACCAAATCACTATAAAATTAAATTAGTATTTAATGATGGTTCTATTAATACTTTTGAAGAAGATGATATGGTAACTCTTGATAGTGGAGTTAGTAAACCTGCTAAAAAGATTACTGCATTAGATAAGTTAAATGGAAAGCAAGTTTGGATAGTTGATAAAGAGTCTATTGATGGAGATACTGCTGTTTGTAACTTAGCATCTATCAATCTATCTAAGATAAATAGCAAAGAGGATATTGAGAGGGTTGTTCCTATTGCTATTAGAATGTTAGATAATGTAATTGATTTAAATTTCTATCCATTAGCTAAGGTTAAAAAGACAAATGAGAGTACTAGAGCCATTGGACTTGGAGTTATGGGTGAAGCTCAAATGTTAGCAGAAAATCAAATTAGATGGGGTTCAGATAGACATCTATATAAGATAGATGAGATTATGGAGTCAATATCATACTATGCCATTAAAACCTCTAGCAATTTAGCAAAAGAGAAGGGTAAATATCCAAAATTTGAGGGTTCAAACTGGAGTAGAGGTATATGTCCAATAGATAATGCCAATAGATATGCTTGTGAACTTGTAAATAGAGAGCTGAGCCATAACTGGAGTGATTTAAGAGAGCAGATAAGAAGAGATGGTATGAGAAATGGGTATCTTATGGCTATTGCTCCAACCTCATCTATATCTATCTTAACAGGTACAACACAAGCTATTGAACCTGTATATAAGAGAAAATGGTTTGAAGAAAACCTATCTGGACTTATACCTGTTGTTGTACCAAATCTATCTCCTGATACCTGGGAATATTATACTCCGAGTTATGAATTAAATCAAAATTTACTTATAAAAGCAGGAGCTATTCGTCAAAAGTGGATAGACCAAGGGCAGTCTCTAAATATCTTTATAACATTAGATAAAGCAAGTGGAAGATATCTTAATGAGATATATATGAATGCGTGGAAGTATGGATTAAAATCAACATACTATTTAAGAAGTCAATCTCCAGAAACTACAAATGATATTGAAGATAGAAGTACAGAGTGTATTGGATGTCAATAGATAATGAAATATTATGAATTAAAAGCAGTAGTTAAATATTTAAAAGAGTTTAATTATATAAAAAAAGCTAGAAGGGTAGAGGATAATACAGTAGAACTCTTATTTAATAGCTCAAATAGTATATTTTTTAATATGAGAAGAGGAGATAGCTTTATATATAAAAGAGACTCCTCTCATCCACTAAAAAGTTATCAAGCTCCATTTGATAGACTCCTACACTCCCTAGTGTCTGCCTCTAAGATATTAGATATAGAACTATTTCAAAATGATAGAATTATCCGTTTTATATTAGCTCCAAAGAGTAGTTATAAGGCTCAAAAGATAGCTCTTCAATTTGAATTTACAGGCAAACACACCAATATTATACTAATAGATAGTAGAGAAATAGTGATAGAAGCTCTAAGACATATCGATAGTAATAGCTCATTTAGAGTTATTCGTCCATCTATTAAATTAGAGCCAATCCCACTATTTAGTGGTAGAATAGATAAAGATAGAGAGATAGATAATATTGAGAGCTATCTAACTCAAAACTATATTCAATATGAAGAGAAAAGATTAAAAGAGTTAAAGAGACAGAAACTATTAAATTTATCTAAAAAACAAGAGAAGTTAAAAGAAGCTCTTGCTAATCTTACAGATAGCGATAGTTTAATAGAAGATAGCAAGAGGTATCAAAATCTAGCAAATATTATCTTAGCAAATCTACACAAGATAAAACCCTATGATAGAAAACTTAAGACTTGTGATTTTAATGGAGATGAGATATCTATTAAGCTCCCTAAAAATATAGTTCCAA
>JALWDJ010000011.1:0-6602 GCA_027014605.1 Campylobacteraceae bacterium | reverse complement strand
TATCAAAATCTAGCAAATATTATCTTAGCAAATCTACACAAGATAAAACCCTATGATAGAAAACTTAAGACTTGTGATTTTAATGGAGATGAGATATCTATTAAGCTCCCTAAAAATATAGTTCCAAATAGAATGAGTGAGTACTTTTTTAATCTATCAAAAAGAGCTAAAGCTAAAGCTAAAAATATACATATAGAAAAAGAGAATTTAACTACAAAAATAGAGTTCTATTCCAATATGTATTATGCTATTGAGAGTGCAAAGACAACTCAAGAGTTAGAACTCCTTATGCCAAAAAGAGCTAAATCAGAGAGAAAAAAGGCAAAAATTAGAGAGAGTGAACTATTTTGGATAGATGACTATAAGGTTTTAATTGGAAGAAACTCTAAAGAGAACCAAGCTCTACTAAAATTGGCAAAAGCAAATGATATATGGATGCATATTAAAGATATTCCATCATCTCATCTAATTATTAAAACAGATAAACAAAATCTTCCAGATAGCGTTATCAAAAAAGCAGGTAAATTATGTGTTGACTTCTCTCTAAAAGGAGCAGGAGACTATAGAGTTGACTATTGCAAAAGAAAATTTGTAAAAATTCAAGAGGGTTCTAATGTAGAGTATAGTAAATATAAGAGTATCATAGTTAGAAAAGAATAAATGGAGATAAGATAATGACATTTAAATTTACTCTTCTTTATATCTTAGATTTCTATATCCACCTGAGCCTATATGTCTCTCCTCAATATATTCAGGATGTATTACTCTTTTTTTAGGTATTCTATTATAGACAGGATAGTAATAATCATCTCCACTCTCACTCTCTTCATAGACTCTAATATGTCTTATGGTTGGTCTAAAAAAACCTCTATGATATAATCTATCTTCATATCTATATCTATTATCATAAGGATAATAAATTCCATTACAGTAGTATCCATATTCATTAAAAAAATCAAACTTATCACCAAAACTATTTTTATAAATATCTTTTCTATAATTTTTAAGGGTGATATTTTCATCTTTTACAAATGTTTTTCCTTTATCAGGAATGCTATTAGTAGGAAATTTAGGTGAAATTGAACACCCCATTAAAAATAGTATTATGTATATAATAGTGCTATATCTCATATCTTTAATTGAATAACCCTTTTAGGGTTCTAATCGCACTAACTCCATCCTTAATAGCACCTGCAGTTGAACTAGCAGCAGAAGCACCCTCTTCTATACTATCTGTTGTCTGTCTTCTTTTCATATTTTCTAATCTAATCTCATCAGCTGTTAATGCCTGTTGTCTATGATACTGTTCTGCTTCTGATGCACTAATTTGAGCTCCAGCAGCTCCACGATTTTTATTTAAATAAGCTGAATCTATACCTGCAGTTTTTGGTGTACACCCAATAAAAAATATAATTAAACTAGTAGCAGTAAAAAATAATTCTAATTTTTTCATGATAAAATCCTTTAAAATATGTGAATAGATAATATTATATCATAGGGATATATAGAGGGAATTTAAAATATAAAAATAGGAAGTGGAGATATGAGAGTAATAACTCTCTTTAAATATCTAATTTTTTTGAATGTTGAATAGTAAATTTTAATACAAGTTTATTATCTTTATCTTTTATTATATCTATATTACTTCTATTATGGAAATGGCTATTATCTAAAGCATGTTGAATACTCTCTAATAGATGAAAATAGATTTTATTAAATGGTAAAATCATACTCTCTATCTTATTTTTTTCTATAATATCTACAATTATTTTAATTGCATGTTCATAATATAACTTATTGATAGCTCTCTGTATTCTATAATCTTGCATCAATTTTAGATTTTCAATCCAAGTATCTTTATCTACTTGATTTAAGTTGCTCTCTTGGACTTTTAATATCTCCTCTTGTAACTTCTTCTCATATCTTAATTTCTCCTCTTCTATATCTTTTTCTATATCTGTTTGATACTCTTTTATCATCTTTACTATTTTATGGTCTGGAATATTATCATCAAACTCATGTTTATGTTTTAAATCAATAATATGAAGTATATGAATTGCACCCTTTAAATAGATATATTTATCCTCTTTTGTTTTATTGAAAGTAATTCCATGTTGGTTTATTAATGGCTTATCACCACTATATTTTATCTGCATAATCTTCTCTTTTTTTATTAAAATTATAACAAAAATTAAATCATTTCTTATGGGATTTTAACTCTATTATTAAATATAGAAGCTATTATAATAATAGCTACACCTAAATCTATCATTACATCAGCATAATTAAAAACAGCAAAATTAAATCCACAGTGCCAAGCAACATAATCAACAACTCCATCTTGAGTAAATCTATCATATAGATTACCAATAGCACCTCCAATAATTAAACCTATTGCAAATGGATATTTTTTTATATATCCCTCATATATTACAAAACCAATAATTATAATAATTAGAGCTAGTTGTATCCATTTTAGATACTCTCCTAAAAAAGAGAACATAGAAAATGCTACACCCTTATTATAATGTAGCTCTAAATTTATGCAAGATGTTTCTAAATGGTAAAGTCCATCTACAAACAGACTCTTAATATTTTGGTCAATAACTATAGTTCCAATAGTTGCTAATAAAAATATCGTTATATATCTTATCATTATGATAATGCCTCTTTAAAGAAGTTTACAGTTTTTTTCATCATACTATCTAATATTTTTTTATCTTTTCCCTCTAATAAAATTCTCATTAGATTTTCAGTACCAGAATATCTAACTAAATGTCTCATACCTAAATTTTCTATCTCTCTAAATAGCTCTTTAACTCCATCTATCTCATCTATATCTCTCTTCTCTTTAACTTTTATATTCTCTTGAAGTTGAGGATATAGTTCAAATACATTAAAAGCATCACTTACTTTTTGGTTACTATATAGTATATATGCTAAGACTTGAAGAGATGTTAAGAGTCCATCACCTGTTTTTGCATAATCTGAAAATATAATATGCCCACTCTGTTCTCCACCAAAATTAGAACCAATATCTTTCATTAAGGATAATACATGTTTATCTCCCACATTACTTCTTTTTAATTTGAGTCCATGGCTATTTAGATACTCTTCTAGTGCTTGATTACTCATAACTGTAGCTACAATATGGTTATCTATAAGTTTCCCTTCTCTTTGTAGATACACAGCTAAAGCTCCAATTAGTTTATCTCCATCAATAATCTCACCTTTTTCATCAACTACTACAATTCTATCTGCATCTCCATCAAGTGCAATTCCAATATTAGCCCCTTTTTCAATAACTTTTTTGGCTAAATATTCTGGATGCATAGCTCCACAATTCTTATTGATATTAAAACCATTGGGATTTATACATAAAGAGATAACATCAGCTCCTAACTCTTCAAATATAGTAGGTGCTACATGATAAGATGCTCCATTTGCACAATCTACTACTATTTTCATTCCTGCTAATGTAAGTTCTCTTGGAAAAGAGTTTTTAATTAATACAATATATCTACCAATAACATCATCTATTCTTTTAGAGCGACCAATATTCTCTTTTATAGCAAAATTTGATTCAATTTTTTTAAAATTATCAAATATTCTCTCTATTGCTCTCTCATCAATTCTACTTAGTTTATCTCCATCTGAATTAAAAAATTTAATTCCATTATCATAAAATGGATTGTGTGAAGCTGTAATCATAATACCAGCATCACATCTCATATTTTCAGTTAAAAAAGCAATAGCAGGTGTTGGCATTGGTCCAATTTGAACTACATCATATCCCACAGCAGTAAGTCCAGATACAAGAGCATTCTCTATCATATATCCACTTCTTCTTGTATCTTTTCCAACTAAAATCTTATTGGTTTTTGCTCTCTTTCTAAAAAAAATACCAGCAGACATTGCTAATCTCATAACCATAAAGGCATTTAACTTCTCCCCTGCTAAACCTCTAACTCCATCTGTCCCAAATAGTTCCATATATATTCCTTAAAGTAAATTTAATGAAATTTTAGCATAATCTCATAAAATCAACCTCTTAAGAGAAATGAAGATATAATACCCACATTTAATTTTGGCGATAAATCGCATATCTAAAGGTAAGTTTTGAACGAGAATGTAATAGGTTACATAGATAATCAGGGAAATATTATAGATACACAGAGTTGTAATAACTCTGAGGGATTAAGAGAGATTGAATATAGTAACTCTAATGAGGCATTAGAGATTATACGACACTCAACAGCACACCTTATGGCACAAGCTATAAAAGAGCTATATAGTAATGCTAAATTTTTTGTAGGACCTGTTGTTGATGAGGGGTTCTATTACGATTTTAAGGTAGATGAGAAGATTAGTCAAGATGATTTAAAGAAAATTGAAAAGAAGATGAAAGAGCTTATTAAGAAAAAATATAAAATAGAAAAATATAACATAACTAAAGATGAAGCTCTTAAAAAATTTGAGAATGATGAGTTAAAAGAGGCAGTTTTATCTAAAATAGATGATGAGGTGGTCTCTATATATAAGCAGGGAGAGTTTGAAGATTTATGTAGAGGTCCACATGTTCCATCTTTTAGATTTTTAAATAATTTTAAGCTAACTAAAGTTGCAGGTGCTTATCTTGGCGGAGATGAAAATGCAGAGATGTTAACTAGAATTTATGGTATAGCATTTGCCACAAAAGATGCTCTAAGAGACTATATAAAGATGATGGAGGAGGCAAAAAAGCGAGACCATAGAAAGATTGGTGCAGAGATGGAGCTTTTTATGTTTAGTGAAGAGTCTGGTGGAGGACTTCCATTTTGGATGCCAAAGGGTGCAAAGCTTAGATATAAACTAGAAAATATCCTACATAAAGCACATATTAAAAGAGGTTATATGCCTGTAAGAGGTCCAGAGATTTTAAAAGCTGATATGTGGAGAACTAGTGGACACTATGCCTGTTATGGTGAGAATATGTATCTAACCGAAATTGATGGACAAGAGTATGGTATTAAACCTATGAACTGTATTGGACATATTCAGATATTTAAACAGACAGGTAAGAGTTATAGAGATTTACCATTAAAATATTATGAGTATGGTGTAGTACATAGACATGAGAAGTCAGGAGTACTACATGGACTACTTAGAGTTAGAGAGTTTACACAAGATGATGCTCATATATTCTGTACTCCAGAGCAGATTGCATCAGAGGTTATTGATGTAATTGAGTTTGTAGATAGTGTAATGAGACTATTTAATTTTGACTATACTATGGAGATTTCAACTAAACCAGATAAGGCTATTGGTGATGATGAGGTTTGGGAGATGGCAACAGATGGGCTAAAAGAGGCACTAAATAGAAATAATTTACCATTTACTATTGATGAGGGTGGTGGAGCATTCTATGGTCCTAAGATTGATATTAAGATAACAGATGCAATTGGTAGAAAATGGCAGTGTGGAACTATACAGGTTGATTTTAACCTTCCAGAGAGATTTAATGTTGAATATGTAGCAGAGGATAATACAAGAAAACAGCCTGTAATGATACATAGAGCAATATTAGGTTCGTTTGAGAGATTTATTGGAATTTTAACAGAACATTATGCAGGTGAATTTCCTCTATTTTTAGCTCCTACACAAGTTATAATCGTACCAATTTCAGATATTCATAATGATTATGCAAAAAAGCTTCAATTTAAACTTATAGGTATTGATATTGATTGTGAAATCTATAATAAAAATGAGAGTCTAAATAAGAGAATTAGATTAGCAGAGAAACAGAGAGTACCATTTGTAGCTATTGTTGGAGATGAAGAGGTTAAAAACAATAGTATAGCATTAAGGGATAGAAGAAAAAAAGAGAGATATAATCTCAAATTTGAGGATTTTATGGTAGAATTAAGCAAACAACTTAATGAAGGTAAAATTTGAGTAAACAGAACAACAGAAATAACAGAGGAAGAAAGAAACCTGATGAGACTGTCATGAATGAAAATATCAGAGCTAGAGAACTTAGAGTTCTTGGCGATAATGGTGAACAGTTTGGTATTATTTCCAGAAATGAGGCACTAAAAATTGCTGAGGATAGAGGCTTAGATTTAGTACTTGTATCACCAAATGCAAAGCCACCTGTTGCAAAAGTTATGGATTATGGGAAACATAAGTATCAACTTGAAAAAAAGAAAAAAGAGGCTAGAAAAAATCAAAAAATTATAGATGTTAAAGAGGTTAAATTTTCATGTAAAATTGCTGAAAATGACATCGCATATAAAGTAAAACATGCTAGGGAGTTTCTAAAAGCTGGAAAACATGTAAAATTAAGAGTATTTTTAAGAGGTAGAGAGATGGCAAATCCTGAATGGGGTATAGAAGTTTTAAATCGTGTATGGCCAAGATTAGAAGATGTAGGACATTTAGAACAACCTGCAAAACGAGATGGGCGATATGTCAATATGTATATAACACCAATAAAAAAATAATTACTAATTATTAATTTCTAATCTACTAAGAGTGAACTATCTCACCATTAATGGTGAGGGTTAACTAACTGCTAAAATAAATCTAGTATTTTCTAATAATTTATGATATAATACTATCAT
>JALWDJ010000010.1 GCA_027014605.1 Campylobacteraceae bacterium | reverse complement strand
GTTCATTATGGTCTCTATTGGTATCTGTTGGAACAGTAGGAGTTCTATCAACTGGTTCATTATTGTCCCTATTGGTATCTGTTGGAACAGTAGGAGTTCTATCAACTGGTTCATTATGGTCTCTATTGGTATCTGTTGGAAGAGTAGGAGTTCTATCAACTGGTTCATTATGGTCTCTATTGGTATCTGTTGGAACAGTAGGAGTTCTATCAACTGGTTCATTATGGTCTCTATTAGTGTTTGTTGGAAGAGTAGGAGTTCTATCAACTGGTTCATTATGGTCTCTATTGGTATCTGTTGGAACAGTAGGAGTTCTATCAATTAGTTCATTATGATTTGTATTAGTATTTGATGGAACGATTGGAGTTCTATCAACTGGTTCATTATGATTTGTATTAGTATTTGATGGAACGATTGGAGTTCTATCAACTGGTTCATTATGGTCTCTATTAGTGTTTGTTGGAACAGTAGGAGTTCTATCTACCATTGGTTCATTTGTATTAGTATTTGATGGAATGGTTGGAGTTTTATGAATATGCTCTCTATGAGTTATTATATTTGGTATATGCTCTTGATATATCTGTATCTCTTGATGATTATTATGAATTGGAATATGATTTGGCACTATCTTATGAATATGAGAGATTTGATTATATTGGTTTGGTTGATGAGAAGAGGAGGGTTGAAGTTTAGCTCTTAATTTAGCTATTGTTTCACTTCTCTCCTGCTGGTTCATAATAATTAACTGCTCTTTAATATGGTTCATTAACTCCACTCGTCTTGCTGGAGTTGCCCCATTTAACTCTTTCAACTCATCATTTATGGTTTGAGAAAATCCTAATATAGTTAATATAATTAATCGAAATAGTAATCTCATAAAAATCCTTAATTAAATTTTTAACTGCTATTATCTCATATAAGTATTAGCAATATATTAGAATTTAATACAAACCTCTTAATTTTATCTATATTATATCCACTTTATTTTAATCTTTTAAATTAAAATATTTTATCTAAAATAATATTTAATGGTTGTAACTCATCATATATATCTATTGTCTCCTTTATATACTTTAGAGTCATTGGAATATCATTAATATAATTTGGTTTATTATCTCTAATTTTAAGTCTTGCAAATATACCTAAAATTTTAATATGTCTCTGAAGAGCCATAAAATCAAACCATCTAATAAACTGCTCATTAGATATATGATTTAATCCACCTTTTAATATTTTAAATTCTAACACAAGCTCTAAAATTTTCTCTCTATCAAATTTAATATATACATCTTTTAGCAAAGATGCTAAATCATAAGTAATAGCACCTACTCTTGCATCTTGATAATCAATTACAGATACCTTACCTCCTCCAGCAAACATAATATTTCTTGAATGAAAATCACGATGAACAAAATATCCTTGTGGTTGAGATAATACTTCATCTTTAATAAGTTCCAAAACATTATCTAAAGCACTCTGCTCCTTATCATTAAGTGTAATCCATAAATATTTATCCAAATACCACTCCTGCATAAGCCTCATCTCAAACATTAGAAACTCTTCATCATAAGGCTCTAATCCACTAGTATTTGCCTTTTGCATCTTTAGTATCTCATGTATAGATTTCATATATAGTAATTTATAGCTATTATCATTTAATATATCCAAAAGATGTGTCCCTCCCAAATCCTCTAATAAAAGATAACCCTGTTCTAAATTTTGAGAATAGACTCTGGGTATTTGAACATTAACTTTTAAAAGTCGTACTGATATATCAATAAATGGATATATACTCTCTACTTGCATTGATGCGTCCATTATTATAAATGTTTTATTATTTGGTAGGATTATACGATAATATTTTCTATAACTAGCATCATCACTTACCACCTCAAATCTATATTCTTTATATCCTAATTCATTGACCCATTCTTCAATTGGATGCATATATTCCACCTAATATTGTATTAATTTTTGCACCTGTTACGGTTTTTAAATCTATAGTTTCATTTTTCAATCGCTTATAAGCAAACCACGCAAATATCATTGCTTCCATATTATCTGAACTTACTCCATAATTATCAGTTATATCAACTTTTAGATATGGTAGATTTGTCTGTATTCTATCTAATAGATATATATTTTTAGCACCACCACCACAAACTAAAAGTTTTTCTATATCAAATTTTTTTATCTCATCTGCTATAATCCTAGCAGTTAATTCTAATAGAGTTGCTTGTATATCTCTATCTGATATTTTATCAAATGGTTCTAAATACTTTATTAAAAAATCTTTATTAAAATATTCTCTACCTGTACTTTTAGGATATTTTAATTTAAAATAGTTATCATTTAACATACTATTTAATAATTTAAAATTAATCTTACCAGATTTTGCCCACTCTCCATTATGGTCATATCTCTTTCCTTGTATCTCATATATCCATAAATCCATTAATACATTTCCACATCCACAATCATAACCTATTAGCGTTGGAGAAAAGAGAGTAATATTTGCCATACCTCCAATATTTACAACTGCACACTTATTAATATGCGAAAAAATCTCTTTATGAAAAGCAGGGGCAAATGGAGCACCCTCTCCACCAAGTGCTATATCTTTTTGTCTAAAGTCAAATACCACATCAATACCGCATCTAACAGCTACTAAAGATGGATTACCTAACTGCATAGAAAATGGAAATTCTTCTCGTGGTTCATGCCAAACTGTCTGTCCATGTAATCCAATAGCTTTAATCTCTTTATGATTTAAGTTCTGCTCATTTAATAGTAGATTAATAGCCTTTGAATACTCTATACCTAGATGGGTATCAATTTTACCTATCTGTTTAAGTGTAGCTGTACCATCTATTACATCTAATATCTCCTCTCTTAAACTCCTATCAAATGGATAACTAAGAGAGGCTAAAAGCTTACAACTCTTTTCATCTATATTACATAATACCACATCAATAGCATCTAAACTTGTTCCTGACATTACTCCAATATATATCATAGGCTATATTTTATCTCTTTTTTCTTCTCATATAGAGAGTAAATAGAGTCATAATAATCAATAGTATAGTAGCTACTGGTTTAGATAGATGATCAAATATAAATGAATATCTATTTTTTAGTTCATTTTGAACTGAATTAAAACTACTTTTATTTTCATCTTCTCCAATTTTATTACTCTTATCTATTGGCTTTAATTTAGTAATTTTTCTATAGTTACTAATATAATCATTGTTATCACCTTGAATATCTTTTACAAGTAGATTTTTTTTCTTTTCCCATCTACTTACAGGATCTTGATTATTCCATTTAATAAATAGTTTCTCATGCTCTGGATCTATATATAGATTATATTTATCATGCATATATAAATAGGTTCTAGCAATATCTCCCAGTATGCTTTTTTTAGGTTCAGCTAATCGTATATTTGATTCAATTTCCATATCTACCTTACCATAAACTCGTTTTTCACCACGAATATTTCCATAAGGATAGTTGCTTCTATCTCCATTTATCTCACCTATAGCTGGAACAAGATTATGCATATCAGCTTCCATCTGTCTAAATTTAGCATTTGTCTCTCTACACTCCTTTCTACCTCCTCTCTTCCAACATGCTAAATTGTGTCCAAAATACCAAGCAGGGACAATATGTTCCCACTCTATTCTATCTGCTCTTTTAGGATTTTTTCTATAATGAAATCCACAACTACTATGTATTGGTACTAATCTTTTACCCTTTATCTCATAGTTACAACCCGCATAAAAGGTTTTTTGATAAAGTCTATATATTTTTGTAGCTAAAATTCTCTTTGAACGGGAAAAAGAGTATTTTTCAGATTTTGCAGAAAATAGTTCAGGCTCTATAGTAGCTACATCATCGTCACCATTATCTAACTCAATATTACTATTATTTTGAGCAAGTAGCAAGTTTACTAACATTATTACTATTAATATATTTTTTTTCATAAAAAGAATTATATCAGATTTTTCTCTTTTGAAATATTTTTATTAAAAAAAATCAAAAAAATATATAAAACTATCTTTAAAGCTTAATTAAAGTTTAAACTTTATATTATTTTAAGTAATATAACTATTATTAAGTTAATTATTTAAATATAAAAACATATTTATTAACATAAGTTGTTAATAATATAAAGTAGGTTATACTATTAAGTCACTAAAACAAATATTATTATTTTTAATATTGTTAAGATAGGAGATAATATGAGTAATAAAAAACAGTATATAACTATAACGCACTATAAAGAGAGAGAGTTCTACTTTTTAAACTATGCAATACAGACTAAAGATGGATTTATCCCAAAAGAGATTGAGCAGTTTCATGAGAGTGATAAGGTAAAATTTATAGAAAAAATTCGCAAACTTCAAGCAGAATATCCTAATCATCACATTGTATCCATCTCATTAGTTGCAAATCAGATTGTAACTCAAAAAAGTAGTCCAAATAGAGCAACAGCTAAAATTTTTAAAGATACATATGTTATTCAAGATGAGATAGATATAGGAGATATTCCAACAACTCTATACTTTTCACCATTTGCAATATTATATGAACACTACAAAAATATTTTAGATAATAAGTTAACACTTATTATAGGTTATTTTGATAGAAAACTATTTATGATGTTTGTAACAAAAGATAAAATTCATCAAAGTTGGATAATAGGAACTAGAGGTTTATCAGAAAAACAAATAGCTGAGAGAGTATATAAGAGTACTCAAGCATATTATAAAATCTCATACAGTTTTGCAGACCATATTGAGATGCTCGTAGCAGAAGAGAACCCAAAACTACTTAAATTTTTAAGAGAAGAGCTATCTCTACATATTGAACTTTCACAAAGTAATATACACAATCTACTTCATCACATGGCAAGTAATCAAGAGATTGCAAAAAGTAGCTATATAAAATCCTTTAAAAAAATAGAGATACCTCAAAATATAGAAGAGAAAAAAGAAAATAATATTTCATCAAGAGTAAGAGAGAGACATAATTTAGAAGATATAAAAATTGATAATAGTAATAAAAAAGGAATTATAGATAAATTTAAATCTATCTTTATAAAAAAAGATGATGAAAATGCATCTATTTTAGCAACTATGCTACCTATTTTAATAGTTATAGTAATAGGTACTTTTTTTCATATAAAAAATAGTAAAATTTTAAATAAAATCAATTTAATAGATACACAAATAAATTCATATAAAAATAGCGTAGCTTTAAGTAATATTTCAAAAAATATATTCCAAGCTATAGGAAAAAATGGTGAGATAAGAAAAGCTACTATATCTACAAAAGGGGTTGATTTAAAAGGGATAGTTTGGGGGATTGAACCACTAAAGATAAGTCTAAAAAAGTTATATAAAGATGGTAGATTTATCATAAAACCATTAAAAAATTTTAGAACAGAATTTTCATTTATATCAAAAAGTTAAGAGAGATAATATGAGCAGTATTTTTAAAATGTCAACAGTTACAAAAATTTTTTTATTTCTTTCTCTACTAATACTATTTTTATGGGTTATACCTACAACTAAATCTTATTATAAAAATAGAGATATATATAATAAAAAAATAGAAGAGTTAGAGAAATTAGATAAGAGAGATATAAAAAGAGATATAAAATATTTTCACTCAGAAGTGTTTACGACTTATGCTAAAAATTTTTTTGATGATGTTAATGTAGTATCAATACCTAATAACGAATATAGAGTGACTATATCATTTCCAATAAACTCTATTTCAAAATTTTACAATTTTTTAGAAAATATATCACTAAATTATAAAGTTATAATAGATGATGATATTATATTTAAACAAAAAGATAAAAATATAAGTGTTGAAATGAAATTACGACCATACTAAACAAGAGAAAAAATCTCTTGTAAATAAAAAAGATATTATCTTTTTGAGAACTGTGGACTTCTTCTTGCTTTCTTTTTTCCTGGTTTTTTTCTCTCAACAACTCTTGAGTCACGAGTAAGAAGTCCCATAGGTTTTAAAATAGATCTAAATGCCTCTTCATATTGAACTAACGCTTTTGTTATACCATGCTTTAAAGCATCTGCTTGTGCAGAGTATCCCCCACCTAAAGTTTTAGCTACAATATTTACAGACTCTAACTGTTTTGTAGCTTCTAATGGAAGTCTAACTTTCATTTTAAGTGTCTCATGCCCACCTAACCACTCATCTAAACTCTTACCATTAATACTCATAGCTCCATTACCTGAAGTTAACCATACTTTAGCAATAGCTGATTTTCTTTTTCCTGTTGCATAGATAGTTTTAGCCATTCTTATGCTCCTTTACCAATTTGTGCAGTATGTGGGTGCTTCTCCCCTACATATACTTTCAATTTCTTTAACATTGCTCTACCAAGTTTTGTCTTTGGAAGCATACCTCTAACAGCTAATCTATATAATTTCTCTGTATTTCTACTCAACATCTCATCTAGCTTTTTACTTTTAGTTGAACCAAAATAACCTGAATGTGTAAAATACTCTTTGGTATTTAATTTATTACCTGAAAATTTTGCTTTTTGGGCATTAATAATAACTACATAGTCTCCACAATCAACATTTGGAGTATATGATGGTTTATGTTTTCCTCTTAAATAAGTAGCAACCTCTGTTAAGATACGACCAAAAGTTTTACCTTCTGCATCAATCAAAATCCAATCTCTTTGCACTTCATGAGGTTTAATGACAGATGTCAATTTCATAAATTTTCCTTGGGATAAGATAAGCTTAATAGCTTTAGTGAATGGAAGTATAACCAAAAAATCTTAAATAATTCTTAAATTAAGTTTTTTTTAAGTTTGAAATAGATAATTTTAGATATAATCTGTTTTTGAGAGATTAAAGGAGATATGTTTGAGAGTAGCAGTAGTTCATGATTGGTTAGTAACTAATGCAGGGGCAGAGAAAGTTTTAAAAGCTATATTAGATATATATCCAAATAGTGATATTTTTAGTTTAGTCAATTTTCTAAATAGAGAAGATAAAAGGAGTATATTAAAAAATAGAGTTATTAAAACCTCATTTATTCAAAAACTTCCATTTTCTAAAAAATATTTTAGAAACTATCTTCCACTATTTCCTAAAGCTATTGAGAGTTTTGATTTAACTAAATATGATTTAATTATCTCTTCCTCTTGGGCAGTGGCAAAAGGAGTTAAAACTCATAATAGACAATTACATATATGCTATTCACACACTCCAATTAGATATGCTTGGGATTTATATGATGAGTATATAGCTAATCTTAAACAACCAAAGAAATTTTTAGTAGAGCAGACACTTAGATATATTAGAACTTGGGATATAAATACTACTAATAGAGTTGACTATTTTATTGCAAATTCTAAATTTGTAAAAGAGAGAATAAAAAGAATATATAAAAGAGATGCTAAAGTTATCTATCCACCTGTTAATGTATTTAAATTTATTCTCTACTTAGAAAAAGAAGATTTTTATCTAACTGCCTCTAGATTAGTATCATATAAAAAAACAAAATTAATAGTAGAAGCTTTTAATAAAATGCCAAATAAAAAACTAATAGTAGTTGGGGCTGGAGAGGAGTTTAATAATATAAAAAAGATTGCAAAATCTAATATCAAACTTTTAGGTTATCAAAAAGATAATCTATTAATATCTTATATGCAAAGAGCAAAAGGATTTATCTATGGAGCAGTGGAAGATTTTGGTATAGTCCCTATTGAGGCTATGGCCTGTGGAACACCTGTAATTGCTTTAAATAAAGGTGGAACAGCTGAAACTATTATAGATGGAGTGACAGGAGTTCACTTCAATAATCAAAATATAGATAGTATTATAGATGCAGTGGATAGATTTGAGATATTGGATTTTAATTTTAGAGATATATCAACCTATGCTAAAAAATTCTCTACTCAAAGATTTAAAAACGAATTTAGTGAATATATAGATAAGTTAGTGAAAAAAAAGATTACATTTCAGTAGAGATTAATTAAAATAGTTATAACATTTTAATATTTTTTTAAATAAAAAATATTAGGGAGATTTATGAGGCAATTTATCTATATATCTATAGCTATCTTATTTTTAAGTTCAACAGGAGTATCTAAAGCAAGTTATCATAAAAGATATAGACATAATACTATAAAAAAAGTTCATCATAAAAGAAGATATAAACATAACACTATAAGAAAAATTCATCATAAAAGATATAGACATAAAAAAACTTATCATAAAAGAAGGAAATCTACATTTTTATCTAAACACTTAAATAAAATATATAAAAGAGTCTTAAAAAAAACGGATATTAGTAGAAGAGCCTTAAAAAAAGCATTCTCTTTTTATAAAAAAAATAGAACTAGAAATGGATTATCTTCACGATACATGGCCATTGCTGATTATACAAAAACTGCACAAAAAAAGCGATTATATATCATAAATTTAAAAAATGGCAAAGTATATAGACATAAAATAGCACATGGAAAACGCTCTGGTACTCTTGGTGGACGAGTTAGACGCTCTAGCAATAGAAGAAATAGTAAAATGACACCATATGGATTTTTTAAAGTAGGTTCAAAAGTTCAAAGAACAAGAAAGAGACACTATAGATATTTGGCAGTTAAAGGGTTAGAGAGAAGTAATAGAAAAGTTGGTTATCCTAGTAGAATGGGAGGAAGAGATGTTATTCTTCATCCTGCTAAATATGTAAATTATGGTGGAAGGAGTCATGGCTGTTTTTCTATCTGTCCACAAGATAGAAGAGCTATATTTGCAAAACTAAAAAAGGCTCTGCTATATAGTTATACAGGAAGATAAATTATTTTATCTTTTAATAACTATTAGCTTTTTTATCAGTTCTGGTTTTAATAGTTTTTTATTAGATAAGTTTATAACTTTTGTACAATCACTTTTTGCAAACTGCACATATAAAGAGATTACTATTTTATCTCCCTTTTTTAATATAGGTATAGTATAGATTAAAATTTTACTCTCTTTTGCATTTAAATTATGTACACTACCCTCTGTTGCAGTAGCTGGTATTATGATTTTTCTACCATCTTTTTTAAAACTATATGCAAAATAGGCTTTTTTATCTTCACTTGGACTTTTTTTATAATTTTTCCAAATAACTTTATTGTCTCTCTCTATTACTATTTTTAAAAATTTTGCCCTTGCTGGTTGTATAATCAAAGGATGTGGCATTTTATTTGTTAGGGTTATTTCTAATATCTTATCTTTAATAGTTGCATTAATATCAATACCTTTTTTTCTAAACTCTTTATCATGAATACCTAAAAATCTATGACTAGCATGTTCTCCTCTAGCTCTTTTATCCATCTTTTCTACTCCACCAGATACTTTTGGCATATGACATTCTATACATCTAACACTATTTTGATTATTACTCATAGCTCTAAAAATAGTAATATTATTATCATTAAGTTTATGTGAATGGCATCCTATACAGACTATCTTTTTATATAGAGGATTTTTATTAGATGAGTGTTTATCACTATCTTCTGGATTATCTAATAGTCCATAAATTGTAGGTTTAAAATTTTTAGCTTGTCGGGCTTTAATATTAATATTATGATTATGAGCTTTTTTAACATAAGCAATAGTATGACAAAAATAACAAGATACTGCATCTGTATGAGTTTTATTATTTTTATTAGGTCTAGCTTTACCATTAATTAAATCTTTTAAATTATCTGCCATTGGCATATGACAAGTAGCACACTCATATCTATTGGAATCTGCTTTATTAGCTATCTTTCTATGAAGTTCATTATTAAAATAACCTCTTGAGTGTGCTGATGTTTCATATTCCTCATATATCTTTTCATGACACTCACTACAAGAGTGATTATCTAAATATTTAGCATTTAAAAAAATTATAAAAATAAAAGAAGATAAAATAGTCAACTTCTTCATAATAAACTCACTTGGATAATTTATGTAGATAATTTAACTTTTTTATAAATCATCTAAATAAACTATCTTTTCCCCAATTTTTTGGGGAAAAGAGAATATAGCCTCTATTTATTTATGCACCTGGAACATGTTGTCTATGCTCAACTGAGTATGTAAATGTAGGTGTTGTTAAATTTTCAATGTATTTAATAAACTTACCTGTTTTAGAATCATAGATGCCAATTCTACCTGTTGTCCACTCACTAATCATAGTCCATTTACCATGGTTAGCAGGTTCAGCGTGAAGTAGTCTTGGTTGAACTGGATTTTTTACAGCTTTACCTAAATGGTCAGGCATTGGTAAAATTTTTTCTTTTCCAAATGCTTTCTCATTTACAGCTACTTTTTCATGTTGAGTAGCATCCCACTCTTGAAGAACCTTTTTAGTTTTAGCATCAATAAGTCTTCCTTTTTTCTTGCCAACTTCAATAATTTTATCTGTTTTTAAAGTCTCTTTATTAATTAGATATACTTTATTATAGTTAGCTGGTTTTCCAAGTACACAATCTGACCAGATATATGGTGTATGTTCGCTTGTACCAACAAATAATCCACCACCAGCTGTTTTTATTTTTTTAACAACTTTCCAACTTGGAGAGTCCCAAATTACAACTGAACCAAAGTTCATACTCTGTGTTGCATTAAGCTGTTTGCCCATTCTTTTATTAAACCAAGATGAACCTTGCCCTGGATGTGGTTTTGATTTCTTACCTGTATGCACTTTTGCTGCTAATTTCATAGTCTTTAAATCTACGATACCCATTAAATCACTTCCTTGAGAAGCTACTTGTACATATCTACCAAAATCTTTACCTTTATTTTCATTTAGAAATGCATCATGTAAAATCTTACCAATATTTGGAATATCTCCTACAATTGGAAAGTTTGGTTTAGAGTAATCTACAACATATACATGCCCTGCATCTTTAAGTGCAAATGAGAAATAAGGTCCATAAGGTGTATCTGCAATATAAGCTACACGACTAGGCTCAATCTGTCCATCCATATTAATAACACGACTTGTATCATAGACTTTTAGAGGTTCAAGTGTATGTGCATCACATAAAACTGCACCACCTGGATTATAGTTTCCTGCCATTACATATTTGCCATCTGGTGAAACAGCTAATCCTCTTGACTCTTGACCCACCTGAACAGTTGCAACTGCTGGTTGTCCTGGAGCTCCAATATCAAACATAGTTAATCTTCCAGAACGACTAATTGAATATGCATATCTAGGATTAGCTTTATTTGTTACTGTTACATGTACGGCAAATCCTGCTTTATGACGACTAAGAACTTTCCCTGTAGTTGAATCAATAAAGTCAACCAAAGATGCATCTCTCTCTGTAGCAAATGTAATATCTTTTACATTTTTAATCTCTGCACCCTTATAGACTAGAGTACCATCTCTCTTTACAGGATATTTTTTTGCTAATTTTTTTACATCTGCTAGTTTTGTCCATGATTTATGTACTTTATTAAAATCGAGTTTAAGTTCTACAGTATTTTTCCAATCCATTAACCAATCAACCATACCAGTTGCATCATCTTTGGAAAATTTACTATTCCATGCAGGCATTGCAGTATTTTCTCTACCATTTAAGATAGTCTCTGCTAAAAATTCTCTATTTTTCTTTTTTAAAGCTTTTGGTCTGAGGTCACTACCAACACCACCTTGATGAATAGGGCCATGGCATCCTTGACACTCTTTTTCATAAGTTTTTGCAAAATTCATAGTAGATGTACCTGCAAATGTAAAAGATGCTGTTAATGCTGTTACTGTTACAATACTAAAAAGTTTATTCATATTTATCTCCCTTAAAGTTTATTTCACTAAAATTACCTGTCTAATTTTAGACATACTATTATTATGGGGCTAATTAAGCCCCAAACTTCTATTTTTTATTTATCTTGTAATTTTGCTTTCTCTTGTTTGTATATCCAAAACATTGGCAATATAATTATTGTATGTAAAAATATTGTTAATGTTAAAGGTCCTTGATTTAACATACCAAAAAAACTTGGTACAACATCTGTAAATGGTTCAATCATTTTTTCTCCTTCTATTAAAATTAATTAGAAAAGGCTATTAAGCCTCCTCTTTTTGTGCCTCTTTACCTATGGTAACTAAATCCCAAACAAGATAGATAAACCCTACAAATGTAACTACACCCATAATTGTTCTCCATATTTGAGCTTGAATATACCAAGGTAAATTTTGAGCTGTAAAGAATGCATTCCAAGTTGCTCCAAGTTCAGCTCTCTCAACTAGTACCTGTTCATATCCTGCAATTGTTAATGCTACTGCCATTCCTAGTACACCAAATGTAATTAGAAATATTGCCATTTTTGATTTAAATGTAGCTTTCATTCTCTCTACACCATAAGATCTTTGAATACCATAATACATCATTCCAATAAGAATAGTAGCATAAGCTCCAAAAAATGCTAAGTGTCCATGAGCTGCTGTAAATTGTGAACCGTGTGTATAGATATTTACTTGTGGTAGTGTATGGAAGAAGCCCCAAATACCAGCACCTAAAAAGTTACCAAATGCATTTGTAACAAGCCAAGCCATAGCAGGACCATTTTTAATAGCCGGTTTTGTTCCATTAATCCCTTGCTCTTTTCCCCAATCATATAGTACATGAACGAACATTGCAATTAATGGAACTGGTTCTAGTGCTGAAAATAATGCTCCAATCTCCCACCAATACTCAGGTGTACCTATCCAGAAATAGTGGTGACCAAGTCCAAGAATACCTGAACCAAATAGCATAAGAACCTCTATCCATAGCCACATTTCAACTATTTCTCTTTTAGCATCAATAATCTTAATAAGTGCATAAGCAGCTAGAGTACCTACAAATACTTCCCATGTTGCTTCAACCCATAGGTGTATTACCCACCACCACCAATATTGATCCATAGAGATATTATCTGTAAAAAACATACCTGCTAAATATAGACCTGCTAGTGCCATAAGGTTTGCAACCATAACAGTCATAATGCCTGTCTTCTTACCTTTCATATATGTAGCAAAAACATTCCAATAGAAGATAAGAACAACAACAACAATACCAATATCAGCCCATCTTGGAGCTTCAAGATACTCTCTTCCCTCATTGATAAACCAAATTGTACTCTCTGAGCCTGAACCTACCTGAATAAAAATATAAACAAGTACTACTATAGCAACAGCAGCAGTTAATACCCAAAAAGCAAGTTTACCAAGACCAATAGCTACAATATTATGCTCTGTCTCATCTGTTAACATAAGATAGACTGAACCTATCATAGCATATAACATCCATACAACTAAGGCATTAATGTGAACCATTCTTGCTACGGAAAAATCAAAAACCTCAAATAGAAAACCAGGTACTATAAATTGAATAGCCGCAATAAGCCCCATAAGTAGCTGTGCACCAAAAAGTACAATTGCTACTCTAAAATACATCATACCTAGCTTTTGCCCCTCATTTGTTAAACTATTTGTTTTAATACTAGTGAGCATTTGTACCTCCTGCTTTGAATTGGTCAACTGTTTTAGAGAAGTTTCTTGGGAAACCATTTGTATCAATGGAACTCATATGTTTAAGAAAAGCTACCAATCCTTTTGCCTCTTTTTCTGTAATTCCAAGATTAGGCATCATTCTAGCATGAGTAGGATATTTTGATGGATGTTGTAAAAACTCTGCCATTGCCTCTTCAGTTGTATTTTTACCAGTCATTGCCTGCATAGCTCCACCTTTTTGCCACGCTGGGTCTAACCACGCTTTTGTTAAGTCAGGAGCATAATATGCACCATTTCCAAGAAGTGTATGACAATTCATACAGTTTTTTGCTTGAGATGTTAGTTTTCCTAAATGTAATAACTCCTTAGCCTCTTTAGGACTCCACTCTTTTCCAAAAAATGGTTCTTTTTTACCAATAACAGGTACTTCATGCCCTCTTTTTTGACTCATTTTATAATCAATATGATAATTGATTACTGTTGGGGCAGGGACTCTTTTTGTTACCCCATTTTTTAAGTCGTTATCTGTACCCATACTAATTTGTCTCATAGTATCAAAGGTTAACCAGATAAGTAGTATAGATGCAAATCCAGTCACCCATGCAGCTGACCTTCGCCAAAATGGAATACTTGTCCATACGGATAGATTTTCGTTTGCCATATCTCCTCCTTAATTTTTTTTCTCTTTTATATTATTATCTTCATACCTCTTATCTGAATCTTCTATTAATCTAAAGTATAGATGGGGTATAAATAAATAAGCTATCATTGTTATCATCAATACTTTAGTAGTAAAAGGTTCACTCTGTATCATGATAGATAAACTATATAAAGAGTAAGTTTGTAATGCCCAAAATAGATAACCTAAAACCATCCATTTCTTTGAAAAATATCCCATTTTAGACAGAGTAATTATACTCGCATATCCAACTCCAAAAATTAAAACAAGTGTAGATACTATAAATATGGGTAGAAACATATCTAAAGCAATCTCTGGTCTAATAAATAGTATATCTTCCATTAAATGAATTTCCTTTTTTTAATATCTATTTTGATAAAAGCATATTGTATTATCTCAATTTGATTAGTGAAAATTATTGATATTAGTCAACTTTATTGAAAAAAGTTTTTAAAATAGAAAATTATTAATTTATAATATATTACATTAATTATTATTCTATTTGCTATTACTCTTATTGTGTTAGTCAAAAAGAGTTAAATGAGTGGAAAAGAAGCATATTGGTAAAACTATGAAGATGAAAAGGATTGATTTTCTTAATCAAAATATCCGAAAAGTGGGGAATATTTAATGCTATATAGGGTGTTTTTTTGACACCCTAGTTTCAAACCCTATAAGGGAGTATATTTAAATATTCTCCTTAGGTAGAGAACTATTGATGTTTTGCTTGTTTCAAACCCTATAAGGGAGTATATTTAAATTCTAATGCACATTCCAGAGTTACTGGATTATCAAACTGTTTCAAACCCTATAAGGGAGTATATTTAAATTTAATTAAAGGAATCCCTTCAAATGATGAAGTATTGTTTCAAACCCTATAAGGGAGTATATTTAAATAGTAATCCACTTCAAAGAATTGGAGTAGCTTCAAAGTTTCAAACCCTATAAGGGAGTATATTTAAATAAACAAGAGATTGATATTTATCATCTACAGCTTATGTTTCAAACCCTATAAGGGAGTATATTTAAATACCTCAGGAAAAAGGACTTATTAGACCTTATTACCCGTTTCAAACCCTATAAGGGAGTATATTTAAATTATATATTTCAAGCAAATTTTAGACTCTCTTTTTAGTTTCAAACCCTATAAGGGAGTATATTTAAATCAAAATCAGCAGGAACGACAGCAGAAAAAGCAGTCGATGGTTTCAAACCCTATAAGGGAGTATATTTAAATGTTGCCCTGGTAGTCACTATACTATAGAAATATCTAGTTTCAAACCCTATAAGGGAGTATATTTAAATCTTGCTATCTTAAAACTCATTAGTTGTCTCCTTGTAGTTTCAAACCCTATAAGGGAGTATATTTAAATATGAGAGCTAAAGGAGTAAAGGATTATAGAAAAATGTTTCAAACCCTATAAGGGAGTATATTTAAATAGCAACCAAATAACTATATTTCGGCATTCTCTTAAAAAAATAGTAAAATTAATTTGCTTAAAATCAGCTTAAATCTAAAATATTTTTTTAGCAAATCCCATAAAATAGGCATCTTAGAAATCTTAAATATAGCTTAAAAGAGACTCTAGTACCTTTTCAAAACATATTTAACCAAATTTCTATTAAATAGAAGCTTAATTTTACCAAATTATTATAGTAGATTTTATTACTATTTAAGTATATTTATTATAATATGTGGGAAATAAAATTCAGATAGAAGAAGTGAAGCCCCAGAGTCTGACAAACCAACAACTTCACTTCAGAAGAGAATTTTACAAGAAAAGCTATTAATTTTAGCTTTAAAATTCTAATCTATCTGATTTTTATCAAGAGATGTTGGTAGCTGGACTCTTGAAAATTAAAAAAATAATTTTTGGG
>JALWDJ010000009.1 GCA_027014605.1 Campylobacteraceae bacterium | reverse complement strand
TTTTTATTATAGTATGTGAAATTATATAGTTTTTTTATTATATATAGATTAAATTATGCATATATCAGCAATTTTATTTCTTAAATATTATTGTTTTTTGCTACTATTAAGATAAATATTTTAGACTATTTTAAACAAGCTAGAAAAAACTTTACCACAGAGGAGTGGATTGATTTACTTATTAGAGCCATGGAGTATAATCCTAATGGATTTAAGAGCTTAGGACAAAAGATAACTTTTTTAAGTAGACTGCTTGTATTTGTAGAACCGAGAGTAAATCTAATAGAGTTAGTACCTAAAGGAACTGGAAAATCCTATATATTTTGAAATTTAAGTAAATTTGGGTGGCTTATTAGTGGAGGAGTGGTTACTAGGGCTAAACTTTTATATGATGTAGCAAAACATATACCTGGTGTAATAGTAAATTATGATTATATTGCTATGGATGAGATCCAAACAATTATATTAAAAAATGAGAGTGAAATAGCAGGTGGACTCAAGAGTTTTTTAGAGAGTGGTACATTTAGTATAGCAAATATAAGACAGAGTTCAAACGCAGGGTTTATTATACTTGGAAATATTCCATTGGATGAAGATAATCAACCAAAAGTAAGGAGTTATTTTGAACCACTTCCAGATATATTTCAAGAATCTGCGTTTTTAGATAGATTTCATGGATTTATCAAAGGTTGGGAAATGCCTAGAATAAATCAAAGTATGATTATGAATGGAAATACTTTAAATGTTGAATATTTTAGTGAAATTTTACATTTATTGCGAGATGATATGACATTTTCACCAATTGTTGACTCTATCCTAAAAGTTCCTTCTCATGCTGATACTAGAGATGTTAATGCTATTAAACGATTAACTACTGCTTATCTAAAACTGCTATTTCCTCATGTTGAGTCAATAGATGATATTGATTTAAAAGAGTTTAAAATGTTTTGTTTTGACGAGGCATATAAAAAGAGAGCTGTTATGAGAAAAGAAATTCATCAGATAGATAGGGAGTTTAAAGAAAAATTACCTAATATTGAGCTATATTAAACATAGGATAAATGCAAAAAACATAATAGAGTAGTCATCAGTGCAGGAATAGCAGGGGATTTCTCTACCTATTTTTTAAAAGAGAGAGGTTTGACAAAAAAACTAAATAGAGATGATTTATATCTTATAAATAGTATTAATTGCAAAAAAAATAGAATTTTATTTAAAGTTTTTTATAAAAATTTCTAAAAACTCTTGACATATTATCTCTCATAGGCTATAATTCCGTCCACTTATTCAAAAATATATGACCCGTTAGCTCAGTCGGTAGAGCAACTCCCTTTTAAGGAGTGGGCCCTAGGTTCGAATCCTAGACGGGTCACCATAAAATTTAGGTCGATTAGCTCAGTTGGTAGAGCGCTACCCTTACAAGGTAGATGTCACTGGTTCGAGTCCAGTATCGACCACCATTTATTATAGGTGCGGCGGTAGTTCAGTTGGTTAGAATACCTGCCTGTCACGCAGGGGGTCGCGAGTTCGAGTCTCGTCCGCCGCGCCATTTTTGACCCGTTAGCTCAGTCGGTAGAGCAACTCCCTTTTAAGGAGTGGGCCCTAGGTTCGAATCCTAGACGGGTCACCATAGAATTGTTGTAGGTCAAAAAGATGACCCTTTCATCTAGTGGCCAAGGATATTGCGTTTTCATCGCAAAAACAAAGGTTCAAATCCTTTAGGGGTCGCCAAAGTTTTTTATCTAATTTAGCAGTTTAGTTAAGGTCGATTAGCTCAGTTGGTAGAGCGCTACCCTTACAAGGTAGATGTCACTGGTTCGAGTCCAGTATCGACCACCATTTTATTATAGGTGCGGCGGTAGTTCAGTTGGTTAGAATACCTGCCTGTCACGCAGGGGGTCGCGAGTTCGAGTCTCGTCCGCCGCGCCATTACTTATTCATTTAATTTATTACTTCAAAATTTATAATCTTCATCTTTTTTTATAAAATTCTTAAATTACAATCAATACACATTTATGTTATAATATATCTATTATAAAAATAAAGGAATAGAGTATGAACCAAAGAACCATTCATAAGCCAGTTGAAGTTACAGGTATTGGACTTCACAAAGGTGAGCCAATTAAATTGAGACTTGAACCTTTAGGTGAAGATGCAGGGATTATATTTTATAGAGAAGATTTAGCATTAAATATACCACTATCCCCAAAAAATGTTATTGATACTAAAATGGCTACTGTTATTGGTAATAAAAAGGGTTATATATCTACTATTGAACACTTTTTATCTACTGTTTATGCATATGGTATTGATAATTTAAGAGTTATTGTAAATGGAAATGAGATGCCAATTATGGACGGTAGTGCAAGTTCATTCTCTTTACTTTTAGATGAGGCTGGAATAAAAGAGCAGAGTAGTCCTAAAAAAATTATGCGTATTAAGAAAACTGTTGAGGTAAGAGATGGAGCTAAATTTGTAAAATTAGAGCCAAGTAAGAGAGCAACATTTAATTTCACAATAAATTTTGACCATCCTATTATTGGAAGAGAGACTCAAAAGTTTATCTTTGGAACAAGAGAATTTATAAATGAGATTGCAAGAGCTAGAACATTTGGATTTGCTAGAGATATTCAATATCTACAGAGTATAAATTTAGCATTAGGAGCAAGTTTAGATAATGCTATAGGTTTAGATGATAGTAGGGTTTTAAATCCAGAAGGTTTAAGGTATAATAATGAATTTGTAAGACATAAAATTTTAGATGCTATGGGAGATATGATGGTTATGGGATATAATCTATTAGGTGCATATAGTTCCTATGCAGGAAGCCATAAATTAAATCATGAGTTAACCTTAAAGTTGTTGGCTGATGCCTCAAATTATGAGATAGTAACAGTTAAAAAATCAAAGAGTAGAAGTTTTGAAAAAAGTTTTGCCTAAATATGAGATAGTTATAGTATCTATATCTTCACCACTTCTTATTGGAGTCTATAGAGATGGAGTTTTAATTGAAGAGATAGAAAAAGAGGAGAAGACTTCTGAGATTTTATTAAAAGTTTTAATGGAGATTAGAAGTAGGTATGATTATGAGCATATTATCTACACTAATGGACCTGGCTCTTATATGGCAATAAAATTGACATATATTACACTTCGTTCATTAGAGATTTTAACAGATATAGAGTTTAGTGGTTGTGATGCATTTTCTCTTAATAATCAAAATCCAATAAAAGCTATAGGGAAATTCTATTTTATTAAAGATAAAGGTAAAATAGTTACTAAAAGATTTGATGAAGTTTTAAATCAAGAGTTTAAACTTCCAAAAGAGATTAGTAATATTTCTATATTAGACAGTAATAAACCACTATATATATTACCAGCTGTCTAATGCAAGAGTATCTATATTTAACTCCTACAGATACAACTATAGGTTTTGTATCTAAAGATAGTAAAAAAATAGATATAGCAAAAAAGAGAGCAGATAATAAGAAGTATATTAGAGTAGTAAAAGATTTAAAGACTCTAAAATCTTTTACTAGAGTTCCTAATAGGTATAAAAATCTTATTAGGCGTTCTACTAAAAAGACATTTATTATGCCAAATAGACGCTCTTTTAGAGTAGTAAAGGGTAGTAAACATAATCTACTTTTAGATAGATTGGATTATGCCTTTAGTTCTTCAGCTAATCTTAGTGGAGAGGCTTATAATAGAGAGTATGCATTTAGTAAAGCAGAGGTTATTATAGGTGAGCCAAATAGTAAAAATCTAAATCCATCAAAGATATATAAGTTAGGAGTGGAGAGTATAAAATCTATTAGATAACTATTGAGGCGTTATTGTAATTGGTTCTAATTTAATCTCTTGATTACTCTGAGCAAGTTTTGCATACTTTCTTGCATGTTGATAGTCACCCATTGTATAGTAGAGCAGTGCAATATTTTTATAACTATTTTGAGTAACTGGGTGGGTCTCTCCAAATATTTTTTCATTAATTTTTAGAGATTTCATATAATTATCTAGTGCCTCTTGATACTCTCCTAACTCCTCATGAAGCACAGCTAAGTTATTATAGCTAACTGCAGTCTCTTGCAACTCTTTTTTAATAATTGCCTCTTTAATTTTAATAGTTTTATTAGTATATTCTAATGCCTTTTGTCTATCTCCCATCTTTGCATAGAGTGTTCCTAAATTATTATAACTCTCTGCTGTTTGACTATCATCTTGACCTAAAATATCTTCTCGTATCTTTAGAGATGCTTTTATGTATGTTAGTGCTTTTTTAAACTTTCCAACTCTTTTATATGCAACTCCTAAATTATTATAGGTTGTAGCTAAGCTCAAATCTTTTATATTAACTGCTTCTTTTTTTATTGCTATTGCTCTCTTATATAGTGATATTGCTTTCTGATACTCTCCATTATGATATGCTTCTACTCCTTGATTATTTAAAGCATCTGCTTTTTTTAGCAAAGATTTTTTTTCTGTTATTGATATTTTATTAAAATTAATATTATTATAAAATTCTCTACTACAGCCTGATATATATAATATAACTAAAGTTATTACTGCGTATCTCAAATATCTCTTCTCCATAATTTTTGCTAATGTTATCTAAAAATTACTTTAAAGTTCTCTTAGCAATCTCCTCTAAAAAAGTGGTTGCATAAGCACCTTTTGGAAGATAAAATTGAAATCTAAGTTGAGCTTTTTTTTTATTATAGCTAAATGCCAAATTTTCAGGCCAAACCCAAGCAAATCTTCTATCTCCCTTTAGACAGTAGAGTTCTGCATCATCAAATTTTGCTTCTAAATATCTAGCATCTGATAAAACTCTATCTGTTTTTGCACCACAGATTAAACCTGTTGGACTCTCTAATCTTGCTAAAAAACGGCTACATGAGAGATTGAAATCCTGAAGTGGATATGATTTCCCATCTGGATAATATCTCATATCATCACCAATAAAGAGTTTAAAGAAGTTTGGCTGTCGTGATAAAACTTTTATTAACTCTTTAGGGTATGAGAGAAGTTTAGAGGCTCTATCTATACTATTATTACATATAGTTTTAGATATTGATATACGAGTTGATAGCCACTCATTAAATAGATGACTCTGATAAGCTGATACTAATAATTTCTCTTTAGCTCCTCTTAATCTCTTTCCAGAATGGGCTATCTCTTTTCCTTGGAGATAGCTTCTATTGTCTTCTCCAAATCTTTGATACCCATAATAGTTTGGCATTCCACTTCTATGTATCTGTTGTGCTACTTCTCGTATTTTTAAATTTGCCTTTGGAGTAACTCTATTTAATATAATTGCAAATCTGTTTCCCTTTAGTTGACCGATTTTAATAGGAGATTTACTATAACTCTTCTCTAAAATCTCTATCTTTTCGGTTGTAAGATTTGCTATAATCTCTCTCTCATATATTTTAGGGATAGATATATATTGGATAGTAGTAGCATTTTTATCTTTTAATCCTGCATATCCAATATAGCGATACTTTAAATTAGTAGCTTGTGAGATTACACTAATTAATTTAAATGTACTCATATCTGATTTTTTAATTTTAAGAATTAGATATGAGCCTTTATTTGTAAAATTAAAAAGAGGTATCTCTTCTACAAAAAATCTATCAATAGTCTGTTTAAAATCAAAATATATAGGTTGATGGTTATAGGCATAAATTTTTTTCATAATAAAATTATATCATTAATCCTTATATTATTAATTTTAATCTCTATTAAAAGCAACTAATAAGCCTGAAATAATAACTAAAACTATACCTAAAATTGTTAATAAATTTGGAAAATCATCACCCAAGGAGATACCTATAATAGTTGCAAATATAATATTTGAGTAACTAATAGTCCCTACAACTCCAGCTTTTGTATATTCATAAGCTTTTGTCATCATAATTTGAGAAAATGTAGCAGATAGTCCCATCATAATTAAATAGAACCATAATATTCCATTTGGCATAATAAATTTAGAAAACATAAAATCCAGCTCTTTAGGTGGATTAATATATGGAGTAATTATCATTAAAATAAGAGGTGCAAGAGTTCCAACTCCCATAAAACTCATAACAATTGCTCTTGTATCATAATATTCTCTAAGCTCTCTAATAGATGTATATGCAAGTGCTGCACCGACTCCTGAAAATATACCTAAAATATCATATTTATCAAATGAGTTATTTTGAGGTTGTGCAATTAAAATAATGCCAATAAATCCTAAAATAATTGCAAAAATAGCCCAAATATTTAGTTTCTCTTTTAAAAAGATATATGCAAAGATTGCTACAAATATTGGTGAGGTTTTATTGTATGTTACAACTTCACCTAAGGGCATATAGGCAATGATATAAAAGTATGCTAAGAGAGCTAAAAATCCCATAACTCCACGAAATATAAGTAAAAATGGTTTTCCTCCAATTTGTTTAAGAGGTGATTTATAGATAGCAAATCCTACTATTACTACTCCAAATATATTTCTAAAAAATGTAACTTCAACTCCAGGTAGAGTTTGACTAACAACCTTTGCAAATCCACCCATAAATGCAAATGATAGAGATGCTAAAAGCATATATAATATACCTCTATCTATATTTGATATATATTTTTTCAAATAATATTCCTAATTTTTTATATAATTTTAACATATTAAATGTATTAGATTAATATTAGAAATATTATAATATAAAAACTATAGGAGGAATTTTATGAAATATTTAAAAAATATTATTAAGATAGTACTATTTTTACTGTTTTTTTATATTGGGTATGGGTTAGTTTATGGAAATTTTCATAAGTTAGATAATAATGCTTATCGTTCAGCTCAACTTTTTAGTTTTAATATGCCATATTATTTAGAGGAGTATAAAATAAAGACGGTTTTAAACCTAAGAGGAGAGCAGAGGGGAAAGTCTTGGTATGAAAAGGAAAAAAAGATTACAGATGAGTTTAATGTCACTCTAGTTACTTTTAAGATGAGTTCAAGAAAATATTTAGATTTTAATAAAACTTCAAAATTAGTAGAAATATTAAAAAAAGTGAAAAAACCTATATTAATTCATTGTGAAGGTGGTGCAGATAGAACCTCTTTAGTATCTGCTTTATATAGATATGCTATTTTAAAACACTCTAAAGAGGAGGCTATGAAGGAGCTTAGTTTTATATATGGTCATATTCCACTTATTCGTCCAAAAGTTATTGCAATGGATAGAAGTTTTAGTAACTATATTAAAAATGTTAAAAAGAATAGATAAAATTTCATATTTATTACTAAATTATATATTAAAATTTAAAAATAAATTTTAAAATAAAGGATTTGAAATATGAAAACTGTATCTTCTCTTTTAGTACTTATACTTTTACAATCATCTTCACAAGTTGCTTGTAAAACTCGCCGTTATATACAGAAAAATATGATTGAGTTTTTTTAATCAAAAATGGGTATTTAATACCCGATAATTACAAAAAAATATAAAATTTCTTCACTTTTATAAATATATAAGCCAAATATACTATAATCCATTTATGAAACCTGTTCAATTTTTAAGCAATTCTGCTCAGATAGATAATATTATAAAAGGACTAACATTAAGTAAGTCACTTTTTGTGTCAGCCATTTTAATAGGAGAAAGCCATATTGGAAAAAAGACTTTAGTTAGAAGTATATTTCCAAAACAGAGATTTATTGATGGTAAAGATTTTGATGCATTAAATAGGGTATTAGAGAACTCTAATGAGGTTATTATATATAACTTTGAGGCTGTTATTAATAATATAGACTCTTTAGATTTTGAAAATAAAAGGGTTATTGCTATTGCAAATATGGTTAAATCTACCCCTATAATAGAAAAAAAATTCGCATTTATATACAATATGCCTTCACTTAGAGATAGAGATGAAGAAGATATTAATATGCTAATAGACTATTTTAGTAAAGATATAAAAAAGAGTTTAATGATAGATGCTCCAATAAATTTAACCAATCGAGATATAGATTTAAATGAAAATATAAAATCACTTAAATCATCTATTTATAAAAAGTTAATATTAAATGGTTTAAAAGGGAAAGATATTGAAAATATTCTTTTTGAGTATTTGTATAATAATATGGAAGGTAATAATGCCTATAGAGACAATTTATCACTTTTTGAGAGACCTCTAATTAAAGCTGGTCTTAAAAAATTTAAATCGCAACTAAAACTATCAGCAGTTTTGGGTATAAATAGAAATACTCTAAGGAAAAAGATATATGAACTCGGTATTAACTGATTTTAAATTTTTTATTGAATATGATGCAAATCCATTTATCCTATTTAACTCAAAAGGGAAGATAGTATATCTAAATTATAGTGCAGAGATGTTAATGGGGTCTTGTAGTCCAAAAGAGCTTTTTGATATTACACTATCTTATGCACCTAAAAATTTTGGATATAAAAAGACACTTCTGGATTTATCATTTGGATATTTTGAGTTTTACGCTATAAATGTATTATACTCTAATGAAGAGGAGATAGCAATACATCTATATAATAGACCTATGGTTAAAATTAATAGAAATATTAACTTAGATGGATACTCTTTAACTGATATTAATTTACTTTTTGAGGCAAATATAGAACTTTTTAAAATGCAATATTTAGGAGAGCTAAAATTAATAACAGATTATGAATTACCAAAACTATATATTCATCAAAATAACTTCTCTTTTTTAATTCGTACAATTTTTGAACAGATGAAAAATTCACCTAAAATTGAGATTAAGATAAAAATCAAGATTGGTGAAGTAATTATTGTTAATCAAAAGAGATATCCTATAATTTTATTTTGTTTTATCTGTAATAATAGAGATAGAACTAAAGATAAAGAGATACTAAATATTGCTACTGAAAACTATATAAATGCTCATTTTAATAGTAATATAATCTCTTTAGAGATACCTGCAATTAAATAGGACTATTTTATATATTTATTTGTAATTTTTTTTGTATAATAATAGAATGCAAGAGGCAAAAATATTATTTGAAAAACTAAAAATTGTATCACTATTAGATTTAGCTTTAATCACTCCATCAAGTTATAGTAATAACTCTCTATCTAATGAGTTAATAGTAGGAGAGGTTCAAACATTTCAAGCAGAGGTAATTAATGTTAATAGTAATGGTGGAAGAATGTATGTTGTTTTTAATCTGCAAAAATTAGATATTGAATTAAAATCAGTATTTTTTAAGGTTTCAGCTTATCATTATGATACATTTAAAATTGGTACTCGTCACTATATTCAAGGTAAGATTACCTCTTTTAGGGGTGATATGCAGATGATACAACCTAAATCTATTCAGAATATAGGTGAGATTGTACCTAAATACTCTACTTCTATTAAAGATTATCAGATAAAGGAATTAATTAAGTTCTATATTACTGAAGAAAATTTATATAATGAAGGTTTAAATAGAGATGAGGTATCTCTCTTAATGAAATTACACTATCCAAAGAGTTTAGAGGATATTAACTCTTATAATATAGAGACTTTAAAATTTATAGAGGCTTTTAATCATCTTAAAAAACTTAAAGGTAAGAAAGTAAATTTCCCAGCATTGAAATCTTTAGATGGAAATATAGAAGATTTCATTAAAAATCTCCCATTTAGATTAACTAAAGACCAAGATAGAGTTATTGGTGAGATACAAAAGGATTTAAAAAATAAAGATAAGGCAGTTAAAAGAATTGTTATTGGAGATGTTGGTTCAGGCAAAACTATAATAATATTGGCTAGTGCAGTTATGGCATATCCTCATAAATCTATCTTAATGGCACCAACTTCACTCTTAGCTATGCAGATATATGAAGAGGCTACTAAATTTCTACCCAAATATATGAAAATTGCTTTAGTTAAACAGAGAGATAGTAAAGGAGACTATTTAAGTGCTGATTTTATTATTGGAACTCATGCTCTTTTATATAAAGATGATATTCCAACAGCTCCATTAATTATGGTAGATGAACAGCATAGATTTGGTACAAAACAGAGAGCTAAACTAGAGCAGATTGTAGCAAAGGGGAAGGTTAAACCTCATTTTTTACAGTTCTCTGCGACTCCTATACCACGAACACAGGCTATGATGGAGAGTGAACTTATTGATATGAGTCTAATTACGACCACTCCATTTAAAAAGGATATTACAACAGAGGTTATAGATAGAAGTGATTTTAGCAGACTATTTAAAGAGATACAGTCTGAAATATCAAAAAATAATCAAGTTTTAATTGTATATCCATTGGTTGAAGAGAGTTACTCTATTGCTTATCAATCTATTGATGAGGGAAGAGGATTTTGGGAGAAGAGATTTAAAAATGTATTTGTAACTCATGGTAAAGATAGGAGAAAAGAGGAAGTTTTAGTTGAGTTTCGAGAAAAAGGTGATATTTTATTATCTACTACTGTTATTGAGGTTGGTATATCTCTGCCAAGACTTACTTTAATTGTAATTGTAGGTGCTGAGAGATTAGGTTTAGCTACACTTCATCAATTAAGAGGTAGAGTAGGGAGATTAGGACTTAAGAGTTGGTGTTATCTATTTACTAATGATAAATCAAATAATAGATTACAATCTTTTTGTAAAACTTTAAGTGGATTTGAGATAGCAAAATTGGATTTAAAATATAGAAAGAGTGGAGATATTTTAGATGGAACAATTCAGAGTGGATTACAATTTAAATGGTTGGATTTAGCAGAAGATGAAGAGATTGTAAAATTGGCTAAAGATAGATTACATAGTTTAATATGAAATTAATTGTGTTAATATATGTTTTATTGTATAATCTAGTATGAAAAATCTGATATTAATAATTATATTATTAACAGTTAATCTATACTCTACTATTTATGAAAATGGTAGTGGTAAAAAAAGAAATAGATGGAAAATATATAATAAATCATCACTCTCTGTAGTTAAATATATATATGATAGAGATAAAAAGAGTAGAGTAGTTTTATTAAAAGGAAAAGATATAAAGAGTGGATATATGCTTCCTATGGAGAGAAATTCAAAGAGATGGTGTAAGAGTAAGGGGAAATCTCTGAAGTGGAGTATAAAAACTAAATATGATTTTGTTATATTAATTAGTCTTCAAACAACTAATGGGCATAGATATATTATATATACTCCAAGTAGTGATAAGTTGGGTGCAGGATATTATGGATTAGGTATAGATGCTAGAGATGGAAAATGGCATAAGTTTAAAAGGGACCTAGATTTAGATTTGAAAAGATATGAACCAGATAATAACATTATAGCAGTTGATACATTTTTTATTAGAGGTAGAGAAGTTAGACTTGATGATATAGAGATAAAGAGTATTAAAAATATTAAAAAGAAAAAAATTACTATTAAAAAATCAAAAGAGTGTAATATATATATTCCTAAAGTGAGTAATAAAGGTAATAATAATATATTAGATGAGTATGATACTATTCCTCCTGTTATTAAACTTAATGGCTCTTCTACCGTTACTGTTAAATTGGGTGATGTATATAGGGAGCAGGGAGCAGTTGCTATTGATAATGTTGATGGCAGACTAAATGTAGATATATCAGGAGATATTGATACCAATAGAGTTGGTACATATACACTATTTTATATGACAAAAGATAAAACAGGTAATACTTCAATGACAACTAGAATGGTTAGAGTAGTAGGGGTTCCTCCAAGAAAGAAAAAGAGAGAATATAATAAAACAGAAAAGATAGTTTATAAAAAAAAGATAGAACCCAAAAAAACAAAAGAAAATTTAGATTTAGAGAAAAATATGCCACCAGAAGATGAAGCTTTGCAGGAGTATGGAATTGTAGATGATTAAAAAGTGAACTACCTCTAGCTAAAGAGCTAGAGGCTTCCTAACTAACAGATTTAAACAAATCTGAATTTGAAAGGCTTTCTGATTTATACTCTTGAAGGCTAGTTTCTAGCCCAAGAGATTCCAATCCTCTCTTCTCTATATTCTTACTAGCGTTAATATTAGCATTATCCTAATAATGATACTTAAAACACCTGAATTTAGACTAAGTTTTACGATTATTTTTATCTATATATCTCTTTACTAGTCCTATTCAATTTATTTATCTCATAAAATGTAAATGATGATGTCCTCTTCCAAAACCTCTATGATGATGTCCCCCTTTACCTTTACAACCATAAAATATGCTTATTATAATTAACAATAGAATGATTTTTTTCATAATTTTTACCTTTTAATTTTATTGGAGTAAATTATATTCTATCTATATTAACTAAAGATAAATTTGGACTTGAAGAAAAAATTCGCAATCCTCTTTCATAATCTATGATTTGGGAGAGTGAGGTTCACAATAAGTATTATAAATATATTATTTAAAAGCAGATAATAGATAAAATTTTAGAAAAATTAAGGATATCTATGAAATTAGATGAGTTAAAAGAGATAATAAGAGATGAGATTGGAGTTTTACTCTACTTTTCAGGAGAAAATTGTAATGTATGTCATGCTCTAAGACCAAAATTTAAAGAGCTTTTTGATAGTAATTTTCCAAAAATAAGACAGATATATATTGATGCACATGAAAATCCTCTAATATCTTCTCACTTTAGAGTATTTTCAGTTCCTACAGCATTGGTATTTTTAGATGGAAAAGAGTTTATTAGAGAGGGTAGGGTTGTTAGCTTATATCAATTAAAAGATAAATTATCAAGACCATATAGCATTATGCAAAACTTTTAATAACAAAATATCTATTTTTACCATTAGGTACAAGCCAATATTTAACTTTAATATATTTAGGATTAGAGAGTTTTAGAAGATTTACTCTCTTATAATCTACTATAGGATAGTCTATTCCTCCTCTAAAAAGTTGATTACATCTAGCAATTCTTAAACTACTAGATAGGAGAGCTTTATGTGGAGGGTTAAACTTAAATTGCCATTTAGCATACTCTGAGCAAGTAGGATAGTATCTACAACTTGCAGGTAATATCCTAGATATATATTGATATGCTCTAATTGGAGCTATAAAAAATCTTCTCACTACTTAAAAACCTCTCCATTATGTATAATATATGATGGTGACATATTTACAGCATGATATATGGTAGTTCCATACTTTTTACTATAGTATTGGAGTAAAATTTTCTGCTCTATAGGCTCAATTGATGGTACTACCCACCCATTATTAGAGATAAGTATCATATTCTTAGGACTATTTTTATATAGCTTTTCGCTTGTACCCTCATAACATATTGCATTTCTATATTTTACTCCATTAATAGTATAGTCTGTAACATCAGATGATGCCACATAGTCAGGAGCTCCATCAAAAAATATCCTATTTACTATATCACCTAACCATTTTGGTAGTGGATTTTGCTCTCCAAATGGTACTAATACAGCCTTATCTATTACTCTAAACTCTCCATTTTTAAATAGATAGGTTGAGTTTCTTGGAATATTATTATCTAAATATAAACCTCCTATGACAATAGTAATATCATTAGATAGTGCTTGAAGAGTTGTCATAAGTATTTGATGTTCATTTAAAAAAAAGGCAAATATAGACTCTGGAAATATAATTAAACTTCTCTTCTCATCTATTGCTCTATCTATCTTATCTAATACAGTATTTATATGTTTAGATTGAAGTTTAGGGTTCCATTTATCTTGAACTGTTGTCATTGAGTTATATAAGACTATGCCTCTATTGGGAAGTGGAGTTTTATTGAAGTAGCTACTAAAGGGAAATGCTAATATAACTAAAAATAGAAACTTTAAATCTTTTTTATAGATAGCTAAGAGTGTAGCTAGTAGGGTTATGGCAAATTGCCACTTCTTTATACCTAGATAGCTATTTGTAAATATAAGCTCTGGTTTAAACCAATCAAACTCTATTGGGTGAATATATGAAAAAATTAGAAGAATAAACGCTTTTATTAGAAGTTCTACTAATTTTGATGAGGTTTTATTGGATATATATTCACTCATTTTAGCTAAAATATAAAAGAGTCCTCCATATACCAATGCAGTAATAAATACTCCAATAGGCATAGCCCAACCGAAACCATAATTTTTAAAACTTACACTAATCCACCAAAACCATAAAATTCCAATAAAAAATCCACTCCAAAACCATATCTTAGATGAACTTTTTAGAAGAAGATAGATAGTTAGTAACCCTAAAATAGTATTTATTAGATGATTTACAACTCCAATCCAATCTAAATATATAGCTCCAGAGCTTAATAGTGCTATTAATAGACCTCTAATATATGGTTTATTCAAAATTAACCTTTTTGTGCTATTAGTAGAGTAGAGATACCCATAGAGAAAGATTTTGTATATCTCATTTTAAAGCCTACACTCTCCAACTCTTTAGCTAACATATCAGTTGTTAAAAACTCCTCAATAGAGTCTGGAAGATACTTATATGCTTCATAATTTTTAGAGATAACTCCACCAATAATAGGTAAAATCCTCTTCATACCAAAGTCAACAACTCTATCTACCAATCCACTTCTATCTTGTTTTGTAAACTCTAAAATAACTACAATTCCATTAGGTTTTAATGCTCTATAGAACTTTTTTAGAGCCTCTACTCTATCTACAACATTTCTTATTCCATAAGAGATAGATATTATCTCTGTGGAGTTATCCTCTATTGGTAACTCTTGTGCTTTTCCCTCTATAAACTCTGCAAAATTTACCTTTTTTCTAGCCACCTCTAACATCTTAACAGATGGGTCAACTCCTATATATCTCTCTACATTAATGCCATGTTTTTTAGCATATCTCTCCCAAAATATTAGTAAATCTCCTGTACCACAAGCTACATCTGTAATTTGAGTTATATTTTTACTATCTAATATCTCATAAGCCCTGTTACACCCCTTTTTTCTCCACTCTCTATCTATCCCCATACTTAAGACTCTATTTGCTAAATCATAAGTTGATGCTATATCATCAAACATATTTACTATCTTCTGTTGTTTCTCTCTTTTTTCCAAAGGTATATACTCCATTTTTATAATTATTGGTATTATATGTAATTTTTTTTGTAGATTGCTTATTATTAAGGAGATAAAAACGATTATTCAACCTATTTTATAATATAATTTTTAAAAATAATTAATTTGGAGCTAATTTTTATGAGTAGATATTTGAAGATATTTTATATTATACTATTACAAGTTGTACTAATTCAAGCTAAAGAGATAGATGTAGGAAAGGTAGATTGTAATCTAACACAAAAAGAGTATAAGAACTTTTTAGACTCTTTTAATAGAGCATTTATTGGTATCCCAAAGGGTGTTTTAGGTATAGATAAGCCATTTTATGGAACTTATAGTGAAGCATTAATTAAAATACCAAATCTAAAAAACTATACAAAAAGACTACCAACAGTTTTATATATCCATGGTTCTAAAGGCTTTAATAGTGGTAAGACTTTTAGAAAATGGATTACAGAGGCAGGTTACCTATTTTTTGCACCAAATAGCTACACTAGCAAAGATAGACCAACATATAACTCTCCTGTATCTAAAGAGATATATGAGAAGGTTCACTCATATCGTCAAGCAGAGATAGACCTATTTATCAAGAGATTAGATGAGTTACCTTTTATAGATAAAAAAAGAATGTTTCTAATGGGTTACTCCGAAGGTGCTGTAGCATCTGCTAGATACTCTGGAGATGAGTTTGTTGGACGAATTGTTTTAGGTTGGAGTTGTGAACCGAGTTACTATACCAAATATCCTAAAGTTGGAGCAGATAAAAATGACCCTTTTTTAAATATAATAGGTAGAGATGATGAATATTTTGGAAAGCAGAACCCATGGAATAATGCTTATCATAATGAGGGGCATTGTGGAGATGCATTATTTAAATTTAAAAATGCAAAAGTAGTTCTACTTCCAAATATAGGACATAATCTCCTAAAGAGCCATTTTATAAAAGATGAGATATTAAATTTTATAGAGATGTTTAGAGATTTTAAAGTAAAAAAGATTAATAAGAAGTAGTTACGCTTTAATTTTTTAAAAAAGAATTTTTTATTCTAAAATATATTAAACAATTAAACTTTGATATATAAATCAAATCTCTTAAACAAGACCGAAGGTATAGCGAGTGAAAACGAGCGTAGCTCCCTCTCACTCTCTCCCCTGACCAATCTCTTTTCTTAAACAGACTCTATTTAACAATGGAATATTGAAGAGTAGATGAGAGTGA
>JALWDJ010000008.1:46547-53307 GCA_027014605.1 Campylobacteraceae bacterium | reverse complement strand
AAAAAAGAATCTATAAAATATATTCTTGAAAACTATTACAGGGTTGCCTAACTATAATTTTTTTTTATAATTAATTATAGTTACAGCTAGTGGATTGTCTGTTTTGTGCTAGTTTTGGTGACTCTTTGATAATAGGGTATGATATACTATTCATCTATTTTAAATATATTTAAGATTTTTTTTTGTTCTGCTGAAAGAGATAAACTCATTATTTTTCCTTTTTTATTTTATTCCTTAAACTGTATTGGTCCATCTTTACTTCCACTTAAAAATTGTTGAACATAAGGATTGGAGCTATTTTTAAATGAGAGATTATCTGCCCACTCAATAATCTCTCCCTCAAATAGAAAAGCTAAAAAATTAGCACACTTAAAACTCTCTTTCATATCATGAGTAATTAAAACAGAGGTTACTCCTAGCTCTCTTTGAAGTTTTATTATTAATTGTGTAATAAGGTCACTTGTAATTGGGTCTAATCCACTTGTTGGCTCATCATAGAGTATTATATTAGGTTGCATAATAATAGCCCTAGCGAGTCCTGCTCTCTTTCTCATACCTCCACTCAACTCATTTGGAAATAGTTTTGCTACCCTTTTAGAATCAAGTCCTGTCATAGTAAGCATCTCTAAAACTCTCTTTTCAATCTCTTTTTCAGAGAGTTTAAAGTGTTCTTTTAGGGGAAAGGCTACATTATCAAATATATTCATACTGTCAAACATAGCTCCATCTTGAAATAAGAAGCCAATATTTTTTCTAACCTCTCTAAGTTCACTCTCGCTACATACAGCTACATTTACCCCATCAACAAATATATCTCCTCTAGTTGGTTTCATAAGTCCAACTATATGTTTAATAATTGTAGATTTTCCACCACCAGAGAGTCCTAGTATTACAGTGGTTGAACCTTTTGGGAAGATGAGGTTTACATTTTTTAAAACCTCTTTAGTTCCAAAGACCTTTTGTAGTCGTTCTATCTTTATTAGAGGATTTTCTAAATCAAACTCTCTATTTAACATCTATCTTAATGCCTTCTTTAAATTTAATATCAGAAGTGCTAAAGTGGCAAATGCAAATATCTTAAAATCTAACTCACTAGCAAAGTGTATATTCTCAAATATTTTACTACTAGTGACACTCTCTCCTTTCTGTTGCATATCAATAATAGATGGAATATAGAAACTACTAAATAGCAATCCACTACTAATAAATAGAAAAGAGCTTATTAAACTCCATCTATCACTCTCAAAGTTTTTCCACTTAATCGCCTCATAAAAAAGTACAAAAAAGACCATAAAATTTACAAAATATCCCAACTTTTGAAAATTATCCGTCATAATAAGCCCCTCTTGAAACCTAGATAGTATCTCTCTACCTAAAAATATCTCACTATGGAAAATATTTGGTGCAACAACTGCACCTGCATATATAGATGCTCCCAATATTGCACCAAGCCCTATTATATAAACCATTGTCATTACTCTAAATATCTTTTTTGTCAAATTTAACTCCAAAATCTATAATAAATCCTCTATCAAATCTTGCTAAATCTTGATAAAAGTTATAAGATTTTATCTCATTTTGCTTAAAAAACTGCTCCATTGACTCTTTCTGGTCATATCCCATCTCACAAGCTAAATATCTAATATCTCTCCTCTTTATATCTAAGACTATCTCTTTTAATAACTCATCTCCTATAACTCCTCCAAATAGTGCCTCTTTTGGTTCATATCTAATAATATTCTCCTCCAACTTAAAGCCATTTGCAATATATGGAGGATTGCTCACTACAAGCTCTATATCTCTGCTTACCTCATCAAGAAGATTTGATTTTATAACCTCTACTCTATCTTGTAGATTAAATCTCTCTATATTTATAGATGCTACTTCAATTGCTTTATTGGATATATCAGTAGCTATAACTTTTAAGTTTGGAAATTTTCTAGCTAATAGTATTGATATTGCTCCACTTCCAACTCCAATTTCAGCTATAGATGTAATCTTCTCTCTTTTTATAATATCAGTTACTAAATCTATTAAAATCTCTGTCTCTGGTCTTGGGATTAATACACCCATATCTATATATAGCTCTATATCATAAAAACTAACTCTATTTACAATATACTCATAAGGCTCAAACTCTGCTCTTCTCTTAATGAGAGATTTAAACTTTCTAAAATCCTCTATCTTATCTCTACTGTGAGTATGTAGATATACTCTATCTTTTTTTAGATAATAGGCTAATAGTAGTTCTGCTTCAAATCTTGGACGAGAACAACTATCTTTAAGCTCTTTAGTTGCCCAAATTAGGCTATTTTCTATTCTCATTAATTATCTTTTTTTTAATATTATTATATCATAATATGTTACAATTTAATTAATTATAGATTTATTAAAGATTTACTTGTTTAAAATATAAAAACAATATTTTATTTTAAAATTATATTAAGTATGTTATAATATCTTTTAATAAAAAAGGAGCTTAATTATGATTAAATATACCATTATAATACTATTAACACTCTCATTAAAGGCAAATATATATTTTGTATCTCCTAATGGAGATAATAAAAATAGTGGCACAATAGATAAACCATTTAAAACAATTAATAGGGCTTTAACTATCTTAAAAGCAGGAGATACTTTAAATATAAGAGGTGGAGAGTATCCTATTGGAGTTAGAATATCAATTAGTGGAACTAGAGAGAAACCTATAACTTTTCAAGCCTATAGAGATGAGAAGGTATCTTTTGTTGGTTCATATAGAGATAATAAGATATATAACTTAAATAAAAATCACTCAAAAGACTCATTTATTGTTACAGGTAGTTGGCTGATATTTAAAAACTTTGAAGTTAAAAATGGCTCAAATGGAGTATATATAAAAGGTAGAGCTTCTCACAATAGATTTGAGAGACTCTCAATGCATGATAACTACTATAGTGGTTTAGTTTTAACTGATGGAGCAGAGTATAATACAATTATAAATTGCGACTCATATCATAATTTTGACTCAAACTCTCATGGACAACATGCAGATGGTTTTGTAATTGCAGGGCATAAAAGCGACCCTACACCATTTATTGGAGTTGGAAATAGATTTATAAATTGTAGAAGTTGGGGAAATTCTGATGATGGGTATGACTGTTGGGAGGCTGGAAATCCAATCTCTTTTACAAACTGTTTAGCTTATGATAATGGAAAAGATATATGGCATAAAGGAGATTTTCAAGGTGATGGAAATGGATTTAAATTGGGAGTTCATAATAGATTTGGTCACCCAAGAGATGCACATATTGTTACGCACTGTAAAGCGTGGAATAATAGAGGTAGAGGATTTGACTCAAATGATAACAAAGTAGCTATAACTCTATATAAAAATGTATCTTGGAATAATAGAAAATCTGGATATAAATTTATATTTACCAATCATAATCTTATAGATAATATAGATTTAAATTCTGGAGCGAGATATATAGATAGATATAGTTATCAAAAAAACAACTCATGGAATAGAAAAGATTATAATATTAGAAGAGATATTATTAGTTTTGATGATACCGCCATTAGGGGAAATAGAGATAGTAATGGAGAGTTTATAGTAGATGGATTTTTAGAAGTTAGATAGTTTCTAAACTTTAAATCTATCTTTACTTTTACATAAATGAGCTAAAAAACAGTCATCACATTTAGGATTTATAGCTCTACATCTATATCTTCCAAAAAGTACCATTGCTTGATGAAGTTGATGTAGATTAGTTTTAAACTTTTTAGTCAACTCCTCTTCTGTTTTAGTGGCACTCTTTGCACTACTAAGCCCTAAACGGTGAGATACTCTAAAAACATGAGTATCGACTGCCATAATATCCTCTCTTAAATACTCTATCATAACTACATTTGCAGTTTTCTGTCCAACTCCTGCCAAACTCATTAAATCCTTTTGATTAAGAGGAATTTTAGAGTTAAAATTATCTATAACTTGCTGAGCCATTTTAATAAGATTTTTAGCTTTATTATTAAAATATGAACAGCTTTTTATTAACTCTTTTACATCATCTAAATTAGCATTTGCTAAATCTACTACTGTAGGATATTTTTTAAATAAAGGTGGTGTAATAACATTTACCCTTTTATCTGTACACTGTGCAGATAATATTACAGATATAAGTAATTGATATAGATTTTTATATTTTAACTCAGTAACAGAATTTGGATATTCTCTTAATAGTATTGATTTAATCTCCTCTATCTCTTCTGGCGTAGTACTTTTTATTTTATTCATACCAAATTTTATATTTAATTCCTTAAAATAAGATAAATTATGTTTACAAATCATTTATTTTTTTTAGGTAGAATTATTAAAATATATGGCAAATTTTATTATATAAGGATATTAAACATAATGTATAAATTGTTATTGCTTACTATACTATTAACAGTAAATATTATAGCTTCAGAAGTAGTTGCAACTGTAAATGGGAAAAATATAACAAGAAGAGATATTGATAGATTTCTATCCAAAAGTATTCCTGGTGCAAAATACTCATTTATGAATAGAGAACAACAGAAAAAAGTTATTGAACAACTAATTGAGAGAGAACTTTACATAGAATTAGCAAAAAAGACAGATATTCAAAATAGTCCTGAATTTTATAGGGAACTAGAGAGAGTTAAAGATAACTTAATGCTTGATATTTGGATGAAAAGACGATTAAATAGTATAAAAGTTACTAATAGAGAAGCTAGAAGATACTATATTGAGCATGATAGTAAATTTCATCGCTCAGCCATGGCACATGCAAGACATATTTTAGTCTCAACAAGAGATGAAGCAAGAGAGATTATAAGAGATTTAGAGAGAAGCTCTAATGTCGAGAGACGGTTTATCCAATTAGCAAAAGAGAAATCAACAGGACCTAGTAGTAAAAATGGTGGAGATTTAGGATGGTTTGCAAAAGACCAGATGTTAAAAGAGTTTTCAGATAGAGCTTTTGCACTTAGAAAAGGAGCATTTACACACACACCTGTTCATACTCCATTTGGTTGGCATATTATATACCTAATAGATAAAAAACCAGAAGGAAAAATAGAGTTTTCAAAAGTCAAAAATAGTATAATTAACTCTATTAAGTTAAAAAAATTTCAACAAGACTTAAAAAAATTAAGTAAAACGCTAAAAAAATCTGCACAAATTAGTGTAAAATAACAAAAAAATTAAAGGTAATATAAAAAATGTCTAAAAAAATATTAAATAGTCTATCTAAGGGTGTATTAAGTGGAGATAACGTCCAAAAATTATTTTCAATTGCAAAAGATGAAGAGTTTGCAATCCCTGCTGTAAATGTAGTAAGTAGTTCATCAATTAATGCAGTATTAGAGAGTGCTTCAGAGGTAAATTCACCAGTAATTATACAGTTTTCAAATGGTGGTGGAGATTTTTATGCTGGAAAAGGGTTATCAAGTAGTAAAAGAGCAGTATTAGGAACTATATCAGGGGCAAAACATGTTCATATATTAGCTAAGGAGTATGGTATTCCTGTAATATTACACACTGACCACGCATCAAGAAAACTTCTACCTTGGATAGATGCTCTATTAGAAGAGAGCCAAAAACACTTTAAGACTTATGGAAAACCTCTATTTTCATCTCATATGATAGATTTATCTGAAGAGCCAATTGAAAAAAATATTGCTACCTGTAAAGAGTATTTAAAAGAAATGAGTAAAATTGGCATAACGCTAGAGATAGAGTTAGGTGTTACAGGTGGGGAAGAGGATGGAGTTGATAATACAAATATAGATAATTCTCTACTATATACTCAACCAGAAGAGGTGGCTTATGCCTACAAAGAACTTTTAAACGTATCTGATAGATTTACAATCGCTGCATCTTTTGGAAATGTTCATGGAGTATATAAACCAGGGAATGTTGTTTTAACTCCTGCTATTTTAAATAATTCTCAAAAATATATTCAAGAAAAGTTTAATACTCCTCCTAAACCTGTTAATTTTGTGTTTCATGGTGGTTCTGGTTCAACTCTTAGTGAGATTAGAGAGGCTATATCTTATGGTGTTGTCAAGATGAATATAGATACAGATACGCAATGGGCATATTGGGAAGGTGTTAAAGAGTATATTGAAGAATATAATGCCTATTTACAGTCTCAAATAGGAAATCCTGAAGGTGATGACAAACCGAATAAAAAATATTATGACCCAAGAAAATGGTTAAGAGAGGGTGAACTATCTATGGTTAAAAGATTAAAAAAAGCATTTAATGATTTAAACTGTATGGATAGGAACAGATAGAGATTTAAAAGAGTCCAAAATCTGGGACTCTAAAAAATCTATTGTGCTTGTACATCAAGTCCAACAGTAGAATCTTCAACTGTACTTCTATTAACTAAATTAAGATTTACATTTTTATTTGCCTGTACTCTACTATTTTTATTTTCTGCATCAACTTTTGTACCAACAGTAGAGTTTTTAACTGTACTTCTATTAACTAAGTTAAGATTTACATTCTCATTTGTTTGTACTCTTGAACCTGCTGCTTTAACTTTCATACCAACAGTAGAACCTTTAACTGTACTTCTATTAACTAAATTAAGATTTACATTTTTATTTGCTTGTACTCTTGAATCTGCTGCTTGAACTTTCATACCAACATTAGAACCTTGAACTGTACTTCTATTAACTAAGTTAAGATTTACATTTTCATTTGTTTGAACTGCACTATCAGCCATCATTGCTGAACTCATAC
>JALWDJ010000008.1:0-46447 GCA_027014605.1 Campylobacteraceae bacterium | reverse complement strand
ACTGCACTATCAGCCATCATTGCTGAACTCATACCCAAAATCAAAATTCCTACTAATGCTAACTTTTTCATTTTAAATCCTTTTATTTGTTAAGATAAATGAATTATAATATAATAAAGTGTTTAATAAGTGTCTTTTGTTAAAAAAGAGTAAAAATATATATTAATTATATTTATGTTAAAATAAATTATGAACTTAAAATCTATCTTTATTAAATATATATCAACTATTACTATTATTTTTCCATTAATTATTATACTATTTTATGGAATATCTACATCTATTACACTTAGATATAGACACCAAAAGTATGAAAAATCGGAGTTAAAAAGATATGAAGAGGAGTTAAAGAGTAAACATATTCATTTTTTTAAAGAGAAAGTTAAATATATTGATTCATTTATTAACTTCTTATCAAGGGAAAAAGAGTTAAAAAATGAGTCGAACTTAACAGATAGAATTTTACTATTTGTGGACTCTTTACAAAAATATGATAGTGGGTTTATATTTGTATTTAAACAAGATGGTACAGTATTAAAACACCCATGTGCAAATAGATTAATAGAGTTGGTTGAATCAGATATGCAAATTAATAAAGATGCCTATAATATACTCTATAAACTTTTAAATGCCTCTAAATATAATCAATTTATAAATTATAAAGGTACAGATTGTGTTAATGATAAATTGGTTAATAAAATAGCATTTGTTCACCATATCAAAAATACAGACCTATATGTAGTTATTAGTAAAAATGAAAAAGATATTGCTAGGTCAATAGAGGAAAAAAAGAGTATTTTAGAAAATAAATTAAATGATGAGTTAGAAGATATGATAAAACTTCTATTTATAGTATCTTTAATATCCATACTATTTTCACTCTCTTTTTCTAAATTTATAAATATGCTTATAAAAGATTATGAAAAAGAGATTAAAAAGAGTCATGATATTATGTTTTCACAATCAAGATTAGCTCAAGCAGGAGAGCTTATAAGTATGATTTCACATCAATGGAGACAACCTATTAGTAAAATTGCATCAATTACATCTAATTTAAGATTTAAGATTATGTTAGGAGAACAACTTGAAAATAGTTATTTAGATGAGAAGTGTGAAGAGATAGAAGACTATACAGAGTTTCTATCTGAAACAATAGATGATTTTAGAGAGTTTTATAAACCTAAAAAAGAGAAAGAGGAGTTATTTATTCAACCAATAATCCAAAAATCTCTAAATTTTTTAGATAATGAAATAAAGAAGAAAGATATAAAGATTAAAAAGATTTTTGGAAAGGATGCTAAAATTGTTTTATATAAAAATGAGTTAATGCAGGTAATAATAAATATAATACAAAATGCTATTGACTTTTCTAAAAGAGGTGCATTCATAGAGATAAAAACTATATTAAAATATAAAGAGTATGTTATAGAGATAACAGATGAAGCAGGGGGGATATCTAAAGAGAATATAAATAAAATATTTGATGCACACTTCTCTACAAAAAATAGTCAAAACCCCACCAATCTGGGATTAGGTTTATATGTATCTAAAGTTATTATAGAACAACACTTTAATGGAAAATTAGAAGTAGTTAGTATAGGTAAAAGTAGTAAATTTACAATAAGGTTGATTAGATGATAAATAAGAAGTATGAATTACTAAAAGATAAGACTGTTTTATATGTAGAAGATGATTTAACTCTCCAAAAAAATATTGTAGAGACACTAGAACACTTTTTTAAAAAGGTTCTAATTGCATCAGATGGAGATGATGCTTATAGTCTATATATAGAAAATCAAAATAGAATAGATTTAATAATTACAGATATAAATATGCCAAATACTGATGGGATTACTTTTGCTAAATCTATTAGAGAGTTTGATAAAAAACTTCCAATTATTATTATATCTGCATATACAAATACCGATTATCTTCTTGACTCTATAGATTTAAATATTATTAAATATATAACTAAACCATTTACTACAAAAAAAATTATAACTCTTTTAGATAAACTTTTAGACTATTTTGAATTAAATAATTATATTATAATAAATAAAAATATTAAATTAAACTATAATAATAAAGAGTTAATAGTTAATACAGATAGGATAAAACTAACTCAAAAAGAGGCAACTTTTATGAAACTATTAGCCCAAAATAGTATTGTTACTTATGAGATGATGTATGAGTATATGTGGGATTATGATAAATCTCCAAGTGCTGATGCTATTAAATCTTTTATAAGAAAATTTAAAAAGAAAATCCCTTTGGATATGATTAAAAATCAACATAGTGTAGGATACTACTTAAATATTTAGATACGCTTCATTGTGGAAAAATTGTAACATAATAAATATAATTTATGTCGCACTATTACTATTAAAGCCACTTATAATAGCTTAAGATATAATCTAAATAAATTCTTATTTAAAGGACATAGCAGTATGGATGTTAAAATCTACGAATATGATGCTGTAATTGTTGGTGCAGGTTTAGCTGGTTTAGCAGCGGCTAAAGAGCTAACAGAAGCAGGGAAAAAAACAGCAGTAATCACAAAACTTCACCCACTAAGAAGCCACTCAGGTGCAGCACAAGGTGGAATAAATGCAGCACTCAGCAAAGATGACTCTACAGAACTTCATGAATTTGATACTGTAAAAGGTTCTGACTATTTGGCAGACCAAGATGCAGTAGAGCTTATGTGTAGTAAAGCTCCAGAGACTATTCGTTGGGCAGAGAGAATGGGTGCAGTCTTTTCAAGAGATAAAGAGGGAGATATTGCAATAAGACCTTTTGGTGGACAGAGTAAACCAAGAGCATGTTATGCAAAAGATAGAACAGGACTTACACTTCTTCAAACTATATATGAACAGGCATTTAGAGCAGGTATTGAAGTATTTGATGAGTGGTATGCAGGTGATTTACTATATGAAGATGGAAAAGCTTATGGTGTAGTAGCCTATAATATACGAAACTCTAAAGAGGTAGCAATCTTTAATGCTAAAGTTACAATGTTTGCAACTGGTGGACATGCAAGAGCATATAGATTTAACTCAAATGCACATGCAAATACAGGAGATGCACTCTCTATTGTTGCAAGACATGGATTACCACTTGAAGATATGGAGTTTGTTCAGTTTCACCCGAGTGGACTTGGTGGAAGTGGAATTTTAATATCAGAAGCAGCAAGAGGTGAGGGTGGAAGACTCTATAATAGTGAGGGTGAAAGATTTATGAGCAAATATGCTCCAAATGCTATGGAGTTAGCATCAAGAGATGTTGTAAGTAGAGCTATTATGGAAGAGGTTCGTCAAGGAAAAGGTGTTGGAAAAGATAAACAGTCTGTAAATATTGACTTAACCCATTTAGACCCAGAAATTATCTTAACAAGACTACCAGAACTAAGAGAGTTAGCAATAGCATTCCAAGGGCAAGATATGTTAAAAGAGCCAATTCATATCTCTGCTACAGCACACTATTCAATGGGGGGTATTCCAGTGAATATAAATTGTCAAGTGCGTAAAAATTCAAATGAGCTAGTAGAGGGATTTTATGCAGCTGGTGAGTGTAGCTGTGTATCTGTGCATGGTGCAAATAGACTAGGTGCAAACTCTCTACTTGAAGCTCTATTCTTTGGACGACATGCAGGAGAGAATATGGTAAAAGCTTTAGATAGTGGAGTAGAGCTAAAAAAAGCAACTAAAGATGATGCTAAAAGATTTATTGATGAGTTTACTAGAGTTAAAACTTCAAATGGAAAAGAGAGAGTACCAAAACTAAGAGAAGAGCTTCAAAATGGTATGACTGCTGATGCTGGAGTATTTAGAAGTAAAGAGTCATTAGAGAGACAACTTAAACTTATTGATGAATTAATAGAAAGATATAAAAATATTCGTATAGATGATAAATCAGATACATTCAATACTGACCTTCAAGAGGCACTAGAGCTTGGGCATATGTTAGAGTTCTCTAAATTTATTGTAGTTGGTGCATTAAATCGAGAAGAGAGTCGTGGTGGTCACTATAGAGAGGATTTTCCTACAAGAGATGATGAGAGATTTTTAAAACATACTTACGCATATATGGATAAAGATTACAATATCAATATTGAGTGGGGTGATATAGTCCTTGGTAAATTTGAGCCAATGGAAAGAAAGTACTAAGGAGATCATAATGGATAATAGTAGTAGAAAAGTAACAATAAAAGCTTTTAGATTTAATAAAGAGACAGACTACCTTCCATATTATAAGAGTTATGAGATGGAGATTGGAAAAGATGACTTAATTTTAGATGTTATGAATAGAATTAAGTGGGAACATGATGGAAGTTTCTCATATCGTCGTTCATGTCGTCATGGTATATGTGGAGCTTGTGCTATTAAAGTAAATGGTAAAGCAACTTTAGCTTGTAAGCAGAATGCTATGGAGCTTTTAAATCTATTTAATAATGAGCTTGTGCTTGAGCCATCAAGTACAAAACGAGCTATGAAAGATATGATTATAGATAAAAAAGATTTCTGGGATAAACATGCTAAAATTACACCATATCTTGTAGCAGATGTCGACCCACACCCAGAGCATGAGACAAAACAATCAATAAAAGAGGCAAATAGTTTCTTAGATGCTGATTTATGTATTCAGTGTGGTGCATGTCATTACTCATGTCCCGTAATTGAGGTAAATGAAGACTACTTTGGCCCTGCTGCATTTGTAGCTGCTTATAGGTTCTCTATTGACCCACGAGATAGTGCAGGAAAAGATAGACTTGAAGAGACTGCTAAGATGGGACAAGGTGTTTGGGATTGTGTAAAATGTTTTGAGTGTGCAGAGGCTTGTCCAAAAGAGATTAATCCTATTGAGAAAATTACAAAACTTCACAATATGCAGTTTGAGCAGGGAGTTGCTAGAAGCAATGTAGCTACAAGACACGCTGAAGGTTTTGTTAGAAGTATTAAAAAGCATGGTTTCTTAGATGAGGCTGATATTGTACTCTATTCAGAAGGTTATTTAGGTATGTACAAACATCTAAAGACAGCTATTAAGATGATGAAAGCTGGAAAAATCCACTGGAATGATGCTCTACCATTTGTTGATAATGTACCAAAATCTAAAAATTTAGATGAGATACAGAAATTAATCCAAATCTCAATGACAAATAAGCTATAAGGAGAAGAGATGAGTCAATTACACTATGCACTATTTACGGGCTGTACAGCTAAACAATCAACACCAGAACTACTATCATCTACTCTTGCAGTAGCCCAAAAATTAGGAATAAAAATAACTATCTTAGAAGAGGCGAGTTGTTGTGGTGCTTCTCACCTACAAGATTTTGATGAGTTTTTAGCTCATGTACTGAATGCTAGAAATATCTGTTACGCAGAAAAACTTGGACTTACAATGATTACAATATGTAACACTTGTCAACTAAACTCTGCTATGACAAAACATGCACTAGATACAAATCCAGAGCTTAAAGCTAAAGTAAATGAGAAGTTAGCAGAGGTTGGATTAGAGTATAAAGGTACAAGTGAGATAAAACACTTCTTATATGCTTTAACAGAGGATTATGGATTAGAGGCTATTAAAGATAAGGTTGTAACTCCACTCAGTAACTTTAATATTGCTCCTTTTTATGGTTGTCACAATATACGACCAAGCGAACTACACCATAAAAGCAATGGAAATGAGAATGCTTATGTTCCTAAATCATTAGATAATCTAATAGATGCTCTTGAGGGACACCCTATTGATTATGAGCATAAAAACAAGTGTTGTGGTTTCCATGTTGAGCTTCAAGCAAACCATACAAGTGAAGTTTTAGCAGGGAATGCAATGGTCGATGCTATTGATAATAATGCAGATATGTTAGTAACTCCATGTCCTCTATGCCATTTAAAGATGGATACATATCAAGATGATGTAGGTAAAGTGATTGGTAGAGATATAGAGCTTCCTGTACTACATATGCCACAAATGGTTGCATTGGCTCTTGGTTGTACACCAAAAGAGATTGGACTAAACTTCCATGTTCAACCAGCTACACAGATTATAGAAGAGGTAAAAGCGTAAGATGAGGTTATGTGTAGCACTCGATTTACCATCATCTAAAGAGAATTTAGAACTTGCTAGTAAGCTAAAAGAGTATGATATTTGGTTAAAGGTTGGATTTAGAACCTATATCCGTGATGGAAAAGAGTTTATTGAAGAATTAAAAAGAGTAAATCCAAATTTTAAAATCTTTTTAGACTTAAAACTCTATGATATTCCAAATACTATGGCAGATGCAAGTGAAGAGATAGCAAAACTTGGTATTGATATGTTTAATATCCATGCAAGTTCAGGCTCTTTAGCTATGAGGAGTGTTATGCAGAGACTATCTAAATATCCAAATAGACCATTAGTCTTAGCTGTAACTGCTCTAACATCATTTGATAATAGTAGCTTTAAGGAGATATATGAGAAAGGTATATCTACAAAAGCAGAGCAGTTTGCAAAGATGAGCTTTGAGAGTGGTTTAGATGGAGTTGTCTGCTCAGCATTTGAGAGTCGTGCTATAAAAGAGATAACATCTAAAAAATTTATTACCCTCTGCCCTGCAATTCGCCCATTTGGAGAAGATGCAGGAGACCAAAAAAGAGTAGCTACATTAGAGATAGCAAAAGATGAATTGGTAGATTTCCCTGTTATTGGACGACCTATCTATAAAGATAAAAATCCAGCTAAAAAAGTGAAGATAATATTGAACAAAATATAATTTGCAATCTAGCCATTTATTATCAAAAAATATTTTTAGATTTATTATATGTTTTAAATTAGATTAGATATAATTTAAATAAAAAAGATTTAATTTGAATAGAGAAAAATATTTTAAGACAAAAATTATTGCTGGTAAGTTTAAAGGGAAATTTATAGAAATTCCCAATATAGAAACAACAAGAAGTTCAAAAGCTATATTAAAAGAGTCTCTTTTTAATACTCTTCAGTTCGATATTATAGATAAAAATTTTATTGAGGTATTTGCTGGAAGTGGTTCTATTGGGCTTGAAGCACTAAGTCGTGGTGCTAAACAGTGCTATTTTATAGAGAATAATAGAGTTGCCTTTAATAGTTTAGAGAGAAATATTAGAAAATTAGACTCAAATAGATGTTACGCTATATTTGGAGATAGCTTTGAGAAGTTTGATACCATCTTAAATTTATTAAAGAGTAGTAGAGAGAAGAGTTACTTCTATTTTGACCCTCCATTTTCAATCCGTAATGGAATGGAAGATATATATAATAGAACTATCTCTCTTATAGAGACAATTAATAAAAAGAGTTGTGAAATGATAATTATAGAGCATATGACAAAATTAGATATGCCAGATATAATAGCAGAATTTAACAAAATTAAAGAAAAGAAATTTGGTCGCTCCTCAATGACATACTACAAATAATTAATATTTTGATATAATATAGCAATATAAAAAAAGGATTACAGATGAAAAAATTAATATTTATATTACTTATATCTCTAATAACACTCTTAAATGGTATGAGTAAAAGAGCAGATATAAATGCTACTGATGATTGGGAGTATAACTCTACACGAATTTTTGAAGATACTCTAAATGCACCAATGAGTTCTATTCCTATGAGTAGGTCTATGAATACAAAAGCATTTGCTCCTGCTCCAAAGATAGGCTTAGCAGTTGGTGGTGCAAAAGATACCAATAATTTTAAAGCCAATATTGAAAATGGTTATCTTCCTAAAATAGATTCAATAACTTATGAAGGACAATTTTATAACCACTATTTTAATACAGGATTAGGAGAAAAAGAGTGTAGAGCGTTATTTTGTCCAAGCTACTCAACTGCAAAAAGATTAAACCCTTTCTCTAAAGCCGAGGAGTATTTTTTATCTGTTGGATTAAACTCTGGAATTAAAATCAAAAATTTTAAAAGAAAAAAATTAAACTTAGTAGTTGTACTTGATATATCTGGTTCTATGGGTGCTAGTTTCAATAGTTACTATTATGATAAAATGGGTAAGAAGATTGAGATAAAAGATAAGAGTCAAAAAACTAAAATGCAGATAGCAACAGAATCTATAGTTGCAATGCTTTCACATCTTAAAGATGATGATAGAGTAGGAATAGTACTATTTGATAATAAAGCATATAGAGCAAAACCTTTAAGAATGGTTCTTTTAAGTAATAAAGAGGCAATTAAAGACCACATTTTAGCTCTAAAAGAGCAAGGTGGTACAAATTGGAGTGCTGGTTATCAAGAGGGATTAAAGCTATTTGATGAGGTTAAGTTAACTAAAGATTATGAAAATAGAATAGTATTTTTAACTGATGCCATGCCAAATAGTGGAGAGTTACGAAAAGATAGACTATTTGGATTAGCCAAAGAGGCATCAAAAAAAGGAATACATACAACATTTATTGGAATTGGAGTTGATTTTAATAGTAATTTAGTTGAGTATGTATCTAAAACAAGAGGTGCAAACTACTTCTCTGTTCACTCTTCAAATGAGTTTAAAAAACTATTAGATAAAGAGTTTGATTATATGGTAACACCTTTAGTATATGATTTAACTCTAAAGCTAGATAGTAAAAAATATAAAATAGATGCAGTATATGGTTCACCTGATGCTAAGCTCTCAACAGGAGAGATTATGAAAGTAAATACCCTCTTTCCATCTTTAAATGAGAATGGAGAGACAAAAGGTGGAATTATTCTATTAAAACTTAAAAAAGTAGCAGATGGAAATAGTGATATTAAGTTAAAGGTTAGCTATACAGATATTAATGGTAAATCATTCTCAAATAGTCAAGATGTAACATTTAAACCAAATCATCAATACTATGATAACAGTGGTATTAGAAAAGCTATTTTAATAAGTGATTTTGTAACTATTATGAAAAATTGGATAATAGATGCAAGAGCTGGATGTAATGATAATATTAAATGGATAATGGAAGATTATATAATTCTATCAAAAAGATGTATGATATTTCCTCCAAAAAGACCAATATTCCCTACTATTAAAACATGGGAAAGAAAATCTTGTAAACTAAAAGTTTCAGAAGGTTATATAAAACTATTTCAAACATTTAGAAGATACTTTATAAAAGAGATGAGTGAGTTAAAAGATGACTCTTTAAAACTTGAATTAAATATTTTAAATACTCTACTAAAACAGAAACCACAAGAGTTCAATAAGATAAAAAGTAATGATGATTGGCAGTTTATACAGAAATGATAAAATTTAGTATATTTCTATCAGTTGGATTAGGAGGATTTTTTGGTGCAATATTGCGTTTTAGCATATCTAGCTGGATACAGAGACTATCTGGCTCACTCTTTCCATTTGGAACTTTAGGGGTTAATATCTTAGGTAGTTTTATAATTGGATTTCTATTTCTATATTTTCAATATATAAATCTATCTCTTCATCAAAAAGCAATATTTATAACAGGACTACTTGGTGCATTAACAACATTTTCAACCTTTTCTTGGGAAACTCTTTTTATGTTACAAGAGGGATTATGGGGAAAAGCAATAACTAATATTGTTCTAAATATCTTTTTATGTATTGGTGCATCTTTTTTAGGAATGGTTATATTTAAAAAGATATATGGTGTATAGTGCAACTTCCCAATATATTAAAAATAGTCTCTAAGAGATTAGCCTCTAAAGGGTTTAAAGCTATAGTTATAGGTGGTAGTATAAGAGACCACTTTTTAAAACTCCCTATAAAAGATTATGATATAGAGGTTTTTGGATTAGACTCTATTGATGAGTTAGAGAATATTTTAAGAGAGTATGGAAAGGTGAGTTTAGTTGGTAAGAGTTTTGGAGTTTTAAAATTTACCTATAATAGAGAAACTTATGACTTCTCTTGCCCTAGAGTTGAGCGAAAAATATCAAAAGGGCATAGAGGATTTAGTGTGACTTGTCTTAAAAATGCAACCTTTAAAGAAGCTTCTCTTAGAAGAGATTTTACTATTAATAGTATGGGGTTTGATATTGAAAATAGAGAGTTTTTAGACCCATTTTGTGGAAAATTTGATATGCAAAATAGACTACTTAGGCATATAAATACAAAATCATTTATTGAAGACCCACTTAGAGTATATAGAGCTATACAGTTCTCTGCTAGATTTAACTATACTCTCTCTAAATCTACTTTTAAACTATGTCAAGAGATGGTGAGAGATAATCTATTAGATGAGTTACCACAACAGAGAGTATATATTGAGTTTCAAAAACTTCTACTTAAAGCCCAAAAGCCATCTATTGGATTTAATCTAATGGAGGAGTTAGGGATTTTAAGATATTTTCCTGAATTAAATTTAGATACTCTTCCATCTCTTGATATTATGGCTAAATATAGAGTAGGAGATAATAGAAGAGATTTAACCCTCTCATTTGCTATATTATGCTCCAATTTAGAGCTAGAGTCTGCAAAATCTTTTCTATATAGATTGACAAATGAGCATAAATTTATAGACTCTATCTTAATTTATATTAAATACCACAATCTTTTAGATAAATTTTATAATAGAAAATTAGATAGAGATATTAGAAAACTCTCTACAAAGATAGATATTAAAGAGTTTATACTATTTGAAAAGATACTCAATTTAGATAACTCATCTAATAAGATAGATTGGTTAGAAGAGAGAGCTAAAGAGCTTAATGTATATAATAACCCTCTAAAACCTCTCTTAAGAGGTAAAGATTTAATAGAGTTAGGTTTAACCCCATCTAAAGATTTTAGACGACTATTAAAAGTTGTATTTAAAGCTCAACTAAATGGAAGAGTATCTACATATAATGAAGCTATGGAGTTTTTAAAGAGTTATTTAGTAAATTATAAGCAGTTGAAAAACAACGCAAAAATCACAATAAAATAGCTAATAAAAATAAAAAAAATATTTAAAAAATTAAGATATACACAATAAAAAATATTATATAATACAGATGTCTATTAAAAAAGAAATAACATAATCAGCGAAATCCAAGCTTTTATGGGATTTACTATAAATTAGAACAAAAATTACAAAAAGGTAGCTTAGACCTTAATCATGACCTTAATCTTTGTGATTTTGGCGATTTAAACTAAGAGATGCATGGAAAATATAGAATACCTACTCTTTTAAAAAGAGTTGATAACTTATGTAGAGTAGGCTATTAGATTTACTCTTTAAAGATAATAATATCATAATTACCTGTTGCTACTATAGATTTATGTGTCGGTACAGAGCCATTTCTATTTACCTTTTGTAACTCATCTCTTAATAGCTCTATCTCTTTTTCCATATCGTCCATCTGCTTTTTTAGTTTTAAAATAACATCAACTCCAGCTAGGTTTATCCCCATTTTTCTAGTTAATTGAAGTACTAATTTTATCTTATCTATATCTCTTTGAGAGTATAGTCTCATTCTACCTTGTGTCCTTGAAGGCTCAATTAGCCCCTCTTTTTCATACTGTCGCAGTGTCTGTGGGTGAATATTTAAAATAGAGGCAACAACAGATATAAGATATACTGGTTCATCATAACTATGCATCACTCAACTCCATCTGGTAATTTCTCTTTAAGCATCTCTTTTAAATCATCATCTAAATCTTCTACTTTTGGAATAACTATATTTGCAATAAGATATAGATTTCCTGAAATTCCTGTTTTTCTATTTGGAACACCTGCACCTCTTACTCTAAATTTTTGTCCATTTTTAGTATTTTGTGGGACTTTTAAAGTAATTGAGTCATGAATTTGTGTATTTATTTTCACTTTTCCACCAAACATAGCAGTCTTTAGAGGTATATCTATATCTAGATATAAATCATCACCTTTTCTTACATATCCAATAGCAGGAGCTACTTCTACTTTTATAAGTAAATCTCCTCTTTTTCCACCAACACTATTACCTTTTCCTCTAACTCTTAAAGTCTCACCACTATTAATTCCTGCTGGAATTTTTATATCAAAACTCTCATTATTAATTGTTATATTGTGCTTTCCACCTTTTACAGCTACATAAAATGGAATAGTTATAGATGTTCTTTGATTTAACTCTTGTGATGAAGAAGAACTACTACCAAATCCTGAACTTCCAAATCCTCCAAATCCTGAAGAGTTACCTCCAAAGCTACTACCAAATCCTCTAAATCCTGATGAAGCAGTAGAACCTCCACCTCCAAAAATACTTTTTAATATCTCATCTAAATCAACATTTGAACTACTCTGTTGTCTTGCAAAATCATGAAAATTTTGACCACCAAATATCTGGTCACCATATAAATCATACTCATCTTTTTTCTTTTTGTCAGATAAGACTTCATAAGCTGCGTTAATCTCTTTAAATTTATTGACGGCCTCTTCATCCTTATTTACATCTGGATGATATTTTCTTGCTAATTTACGATACGCTTTTTTTATCTCATCTGCAGTCGCTTTTTCACTTACACCTAAAGTCTCATATAAACTTTTTGCCATGTCTCTATCCCTATACAATTTTATAAATTTTAATTTAATAAAATTATATCAAAAACTTTTAGTCCATGTCAATCAAGGTTGAGAAAATAATGAAAATATTATAATAATTGGTGGAATAGAGAGTGAAAAGAGATAAGAGACAATATCTAAAAGATTATTACCATTTAGATAAAAAAAACCTAAAATTAAAACTCCATAAGCCCCTAACCTATATATAGATAGAGCAGGTTTACTATCTTTTAAAACCTCTAAAAAAGAGCGACGAGCCTCTTTTAATCTTTTTTTTTCTTCTCTAATAATGTTTTTATCATTAACATATATACTATAAGGGTCTTCTATCTTCTCTATAGTATCTCTATTATCTTCAGCTACCACTACCTCATCTTTTAATCTACCTTTTATCATATTTTTATATGAAAATATAGAAGCAAATATAACTAAAGATGAGCTTATAAATCCTATTTGAGAATTTATAAACCAACTATAGTTTCCACTCATAAGTGTAAAAAAAATTATACCAATATCTATAATTAATAGTAAATTAATAGCTCTTTTAATCATCTTCATCACTATCATCATACTTTTTATGTCTATATTTGGGGTCATTCGCAAGTTCATCTAGTGATTTTTTCTGTTTTTCATAGGCTTTATAAATATTTAATATAGCTCCTGCTACTCCCCAAAACAGACCAAGCCACAATAACCACCCATACCCAAATAGATTTTTCATAAATATACCAAGTCCAATACCAATTAATACTGCTACTACTATTGATATGCCTAAACTAAGCCCATCAACTGCTGATATAAATTTTCTATATTTTGGCTCTTCACTCATAATAACTCCTTTTTAAATTTTTTCCCAAACTGTACCATTAGATGTATCCATAATAGATACTCCTAAAGCTAAAATCTCTTCTCTTATACTATCTGCTAAGATATAATCTCTACTCTTTTTAGCTATATTTCGTTTAGAAATTAAATCCTCTATTTTATTCTTTAACTTCTCATCTATCCCTATCTGAAAATAGCTAAATGGCTCTTTTTCTCCAATACCTAAAAGCTCATTAATAAATTTAATATTAGCAACTATCTCTCTCTTTAAAGATTTATCTTTTGGATTTATATCTAATCTATCATTAGAGTTACTTATCATCTCATCAATATATGCTAATGCCTTAGAGATATTAAGGTCATCAGATAGGCTATCTAATATATTTTTTTTAAATATACTATTTGATTTAGATGGGTTAGTTGGGACAACTCTCTTTTTAAGTCTATAGAGTCTATCTAATCTCTTTTTAGATAATAACAAATCCTCTTCATTAAAATTAAAATCATTCCTATAGTGAACGGAGATAAGATAGTTTCGTAAAATCTCTCCATCATACTCTCTTAGTGCATCTTTTATAAAAAAGCTATTGCCAAGAGATTTACTCATTTTCTCTCCATTAATATTAACAAATCCATTATGTAACCAATATTTAGCCAACTCATGCCCAAAAGCACATCTACTCTGTGAGGCTTCATTTTCATGGTGAGGAAATAGTAAATCAGCTCCACCTCCATGAATATCAATAGTATATTCACTATTACCCTTAAAGTACTTATCTATCATTGCAGAACACTCAATATGCCACCCGGGACGACCTCTGCTAAATCTACTACTAAAACATATATCCTCATCTCCACTACAACTCTTCCATAGTGCAAAATCTTTTATATTTCGCTTTTGGCTATCTAACTCTATTCTACTTATGGTTTCACTATCATCAACAACTTGATGAGATATTTGTCCATATTTACTATCTTTGGATACATCAAAATAGACATCTCCACTCTCAGTAATATATGCTATATCTTTCTCTACAAGCTTAAATATTAAAGACTCTATTGCATCTAATGACTCTGTAGCTTTGGGTTCAATATTGGCTCTCCTTACTCCCAAAGCCTCCATATCAGCTAAATATCTATCTATATAATAGCTAGTAATCTCCTTAAGACTCTTACCTGTCTCTTTAACCTTTTTGATAATCTTATCATCAATATCAGTAAAATTTTTACAGAGAGTCACCTCATATCCAAGAGCTTTTAGAGTTCTACTTAAAATATCAAAACTTAAAGCACTTCTTGCATGTCCTAAGTGTGCATCATCATATACAGTTGCCCCACAAACATATATAGAGACCTTTTTAGAAAAAATTGGCTCAAATAGAACCTTTTTTCTCTCTACACTATCATATAAATACATATACTCAATAACCTACCTTTTTGACAAAATTATATCATAATCACACCACATATAAGATAGGCTATAGAGGCAATCATAGCAGATATTAAAGCGTAAGGCATCTGTGTTCTAACATGAGATATATGTTCACACCCACTTGCCATTGAGGATATAATAGTTGTGTCTGAAATTGGAGATACATGGTCACCAAATATTCCACCAGAGATAACAGCTCCTATCATTAGAGGGGTATATATATTAAATGTAGCTCCTAAGGCTAGGGCTATTGGCATCATAATTGAGAATGTTCCCCAACTTGTACCTGTTGAGAATGATGTAATGGAGGCTACAAGAAATATGATTAGTGGTAATAGAGTTGGAGATATATTACCCTGCATAATATGAGCTAGATAGTTAGCAGTTCCAAGTTCTTTTATTACAGAGCCTATTAAAAAGGCTAAAAGCAGAATAAGAGTGATTGGTATCATATCTGATATACCTGCATATAATGATTTAAAATACTCTTTATGAGTTAAGTGTTTACCAAAAACATAATAGAAGTATATAAATAGAAGAGTTGTAATAACACTATAAAATACAGAGGTTGAGCCTGAACCTTTTAGTATATCTCCATTACCTGTATAGTATAGAGATATTGGAACCATTACAATTAAAACTACAAGAGGAAGTATCATAAGTAGAGGTGACTTTTTACTCTCTTTTTCACTATTTTTATTTAACTCAAACTTATGTGGCTTAGCATATCTCATTGCACCAATATCTATATTAAATAGGATTACTAATAGAACAAATATTACAGTAATTATGGAGTAGAAATTAAAAAATATAGATTTAATAAGTAGGGTTATCCCATCTCCTGATATAATATGGCTATCAATAGCAGTTACAATTAATCCTAAAAGTAAAGCTCCCCAAGCATTAAAAGGGATTAGAGAGCAAACTGGAGCAGATGTTGAGTCACACACAAAAGCTAACTTCTCTCTACTTACTCCATTCTTATCACATAGAGGTCTTGCTACAGTTCCAGCTACAAGAGATGTTATTGATGACTCAATAAATATAAGAACTCCTAAGATATAGGCTAAAAGCAAAGCCCCTTTTGGAGAGTCTATATTTTTCTCCTTTTTGCTAATATACTCTATAAATCCACTTACCCCTCCACTATCACTAATAAGTCTAATAATAGCCCCAACAAGTAGAGCAAATAGTACAGTTTTTGTTATCCAATCCTCAGCAAAAAGTCCTACAAATCCATCAAGCATAGATATAGTAGCAGTTAATGGATTAAAGTGATTTATAACCAATTTACCTAAAAATATACCTGATATTAACGATACTACTACATCTTTTGTTATAATTGCCATTATAATGATAAAGAGTGGAATAATAACAGAGATAACTCCTAGATTTTCCATAATTTGTCCTAATATTTATTTTTTGAGGATTATAACATGATAAAAAGATTATATATATTAACATTTGGTCTGTTAATGTTAACAGCTTGTAAATCTACTGCCAATATAGAGATACCTAAAACTACTAAACAGATACTATTTGTTACAACTGCAGATTGGAGTAGTAAAAATGGAACTCTTCAGAGATATGAAAAAGAGAATGGTAAATGGCATAAGGTAGGCAAGAGTATATCTATTATTTTAGGTAGAAATGGTTTAGCTTGGGGGCGTGGACTCCATAAGATACCAAAAGATGCAAAATATATAAAAAGAGAGGGAGATGGAAAAGCTCCTGCTGGACTGTTTAGTTTAAAAAATGGATTTGGATATGCACCACTAAAGATAGATTTTCCATATAGTGTATATAAACGAAGTGACCACTGTGTTGATGATAGTAACTCTAAATGGTATAATAAGATTATAGACTCAACTAAGGTAAAGAGAGACTATAAGAGCTTTGAGCATATGAGATTAAACAATAATCAATATGAGTATGGTATTGTAGTAAATCATAATCCAAATGCTATTAAGATGGGTGGTTCATGTATATTTATGCATATTAGAAGTGGAGATGGAGCAGGTACAGCAGGTTGTACAGCTATGAGTGAAGATAATATTATTAAAATCCTAAAGTGGCTTAAAAAAGAGGATAATCCTCTACTCCTACAGCTTCCAAAATCCGAAATTAAGAGAGTAAAATTATGAAAAGAAGAGATTTTTTAACAACAACAGCTCTAATAACAGGAGCAGTTACTATTAATGGGTGTTATCAAGAGAGTAAAAAGAGTATAAATGTGGTAAGAGGTAAAAAAGTAAAACTAAAACTTGCTACCTCATGGCCTGCACACTTTCCAATTATGGGAACAGGAGTTGATAGTTTTGCTAAGATGTGTAGTGAACTTAGTGGTGGAACTTTAGAGATAAAGGTATATCCTAAAAATATATTAGTTCCTGCACTTCAAGTATTTGATAGCTGTTCTGCTAATCAGATTGATGCTTTTCACTCTGGAGTATATTATTGGAAAGGTAAAAATTCAACATTTTCCATATTTGGAGGTATGCCATTAGGGCTTTTGAGTGAAGAGATGATAACATGGTTAAAGTTTGGTGGAGGAATGGAGCTTTGGAGAGAGCTTTATGGTAGATTTAATCTATACCCTCTAATTGGAGGAAGTACAGGACCACAGATGGGAGGTTGGTTTAAAAAGGAGATAAAATCGGTCTCTGATTTAAAGGGGCTTAAGATGAGAATACCAGGGCTTGGTGGAGAGGTTATGAAGAGACTTGGTGTAAATCCTGTACTTTTACCTGCTGGAGAGATTTTTACCTCTTTAGAGAGAGGAACTATTGATGCAACTGAATGGGTAGGACCTGCCCTTGATATGATGATGGGATTTGATAAGGCTACTAAATACTACTATGAAGGTTGGCATGAACCGGGTTCTATTCTTGAGTTAACTTTCAATAAAAATAGATGGGAAAAGTTAAGTAGTGAACATAAAGCCATAATTACAAGAGCCTCTGAAGCTATGACTGCCAATATGATAGAGGAGTTTAGATATAAAAATGCAAAAGCCTTGCAAGAACTCTATAGAAGAGGAGTAAAAATTAAAAAATTTCCTAATGAGATGATGAAACTTGCTAAAAAGGCTTTAGATGAGGTTTTAGAGATTGAGTCTAAAAAGAGTAGTGATTTTAAGAGAGTTTTAGATAACTATAATGAGTTTGTAAAACTAAACAGACCTTGGAGTGATATTAGTACAAAACATATTTTAGAGATTAGAGATTAAAATTTTTCCATTTTTTACTATGGCAACCTTTTTTTGACAAGCTAAAGATGGTAGAGATATATAGTTTTTAAATAATCTATTTTGATGAAAATGTCCCTCTACTATTAGAGACTCTTTTGGATATTTTTCTAATATAGACTCTATTATTTTCTCAAAATTTTTAATCTTTCCACATATATTTTTTTTTCTAAGCTTTTTAAATATATGGTCTATAATAGTTTTTTCAAATGGAAGAAGTAGTCTGATAATAGTTTTATTTCGTATCAATTTAGTATATATTCCATATATAAATGAGGTTTTATATCTATCTCCATGAGAGAGATATATATCTTGATTGTTTAATTTAAATTTAACTGGTTGCTCCTCTATAGCATATATTTTAATATTTGGAAAAATATCTTTTAGACAGAAATCATGATTACCCTCAATATAGTATATATCTATTTTTGTAGATAGTTTTTGAAGTAAATCTATCGCATCTTGAACAAAACTCTTAATATATTGGCTATATCCAAATAGAAGATTAAATATATCTCCCATTAAAAAAAGCTGTTTAGTCTCTAACCTATTTTTATCTACATCTTCTAAAATTTTTAAAAATTTCTCTCCATGGTCTGGATAGTGTGCATCTGCTATAAATATAGCTCCCTCTTCTATATCTACTGGCAATTCTTACATAATCCATATATATTTATCTGCTTAGAGATTATTTGAAAATTATCAATATCCATATCACAATCATTTAACTCTCTATCCTCTATATTACCACAAGATTTACAGATTAGATGTATATGGTCATCTTTTTTAAGTTCATATTTTGACTTTTTACCATTTATAGGTACTTCTATAATAACATTCTGTTGTACCATTAATATAATATTTTTATATATTGTAGCAAGAGAGAGGGTAGGATAATCCTCTTTTAAATCTTCATAAATCTCGTCTATATTAATATGTCCTGCTTTATCTATAGATTTAAGTATATTAGTTCTTTGAATTGTAGCCTTTAAATCATTCCCTTTTAGTAGTGATATATAATCTATCATTAATTTTGATCCTCTTTAGTATGAGTTTTTAACTCATACTAAAATAGCTTATAGTTCACTCTCATGTTTTGCAAGATACTCTGCAACACCTTCACTATCAGGCTTCATACCTTCATCTCCATCTGTCCAACCAGCAGGACAAACTTCACCATGCTCATTTGTGAAAATCATAGCATCAACCATTCTAATCATCTCATCAATATTTCTTCCAAGTGGAAGGTCATTAATTACTGCATGTCTTACAGTCCCATCAGCATCAATAAGGAATGAAGCTCTAAGAGCTACAGCATCATCTAAAAGAACATCATAATCTCTTGAAATCTGTTTTGTAAGGTCTGCTACAAGTGGAAATCTAACTTGACCAATACCACCTCTATTTACAGGAGTCTCTTTCCATGCAAAATGAGAAAATTGACTATCAACAGATACACCAATAACATTAATACCTCTTTTTGTAAACTCATCTAATCTATGGTCAAATGCAATAATCTCCGATGGACATACAAATGTAAAATCTAATGGATAGAAGAATAATACTGCGCCTTTTTCACCTAAATTTTCCATTAAATTGAAGTCATCTACTATTTGATTATTTCCCAATACAGCTGTTGCTGTAAAATCTGGAGCTTTATTTGTTACAATCATTTTATACCTTTTTTTAATAATAATTTTTATTAATAACGAAATAGTATCATTATAAACTTAAACTTTAATTAGTCTCTTGGTCAACTATTTTATTAGCTTTAATCCAAGGCATCATAGCTCTAAGTCTCTCTCCAGTCTTCTCTAACTCACTAGCTTTTAAATTTCTTCTCTCTGCATTCATTCTTGGATAACCTGCTTGACCCTCTAATATAAAGTCTTTTGCAAATTTACCATTTTGTATCTCTTTTAAAATCTCTCTCATAGCCTTTTTAGACTGCTCATTAATAACTCTAGGTCCACTTATCATATCTCCATACTCTGCTGTATTCGAGATTGAGTATCTCATATCTGCAATTCCACCCTCAAAGATAAGGTCAACAATAAGTTTTGTCTCATGAAGACACTCAAAATATGCCATCTCTGCTGGATAACCTGCCTCTGTTAGAGTCTCAAATCCTGCTTGGATAAGTGCTGTAATACCACCACATAGTACGGCCTGTTCACCAAATAGGTCTGTTTCAGTCTCATCTTTAAATGTAGTCTCAATAATTCCTGTTCTACCACCACCAATAGCAGATGCATAAGATTTAGCAAGTTCAAGAGTCTCTCCTGATGGGTCTCTATCTACTGCTACTAAATCAGGTATCCCTCCACCTCTTACAAACTCACTTCTTACTGTATGTCCTGGTGCTTTTGGTGCTACCATCATAACATTAATAGATGGTGCAGGATTAATTCTTCCAAAATGAATTGAGAAACCATGTCCAAATGCGATTGTAGCACCCTCTTTTAAATTTGGAGCAATCTGATTGTCGTAAATCTCTTTTTGGTTCTCATCTGGAACTAAAATCATTACAACATCACCTTTAGCTGATGCCTCCTCAACGCTCATTACATCAAAGCCTTTAGCTTTGGCTTTTGCCCAAGAACTTCCTCCTTCTCTAAGACCTACAACTACACTTACACCACTATCTCGTAAGTTTTCAGCATGTGCATGTCCTTGACTACCAAAACCAATCATAGCCACTGTTTTTGATTTGATGATATCTAAATCACAATCTTTATCATAATATACATTTAAGTGTTTCATTAATTTTTCCTTATGGGGTTTAAAGTTCGCGATTATAGCTAAAGATTACTTATATAGTTAAAAAAATATTGATATAATATAATTTAACTAATTCTATTTATTTTAAGGATTTAATTATGTTAGAGTTTTTAGTAAATCAACTACTATGGTGGCATTGGATTATTTTTGGATTTCTACTACTTATTATAGAGATTTTTACAGGTACATTTATAATGTTAGGTTTAGGATTAGGTGCTATTATTGTAGGTAGTATGGATATAATCTTAATTTTATCTTTAAATAGTAAACTTTTAATATGGATTATAATTAGTTTAATGATTATAGCCATTCTATTTAGAATTTTTAAAAAAGAGAAGAGTGATAAAAGTGGACAATCAAACTATGCAATAGGGATTAAAGGTGTAGTTGAAGAACCTATTGATGCCTATGGTAGAGGTAAAGTAAAATTTAATCAACCAATACTTGGAAATACAATATGGCATGCTACAGCTAAAGAGGATATTCCAATTCTTTCACATGTTAGAGTTGTTGATGTTAAAGGAAACCTTATTGAGGTTGAAAAGATATAAAAAAAGGATTTAAGTAAGATGGATACAGGATTTAATATATTAGTTGTTCTTATTATTGGTGTTATTATTACTCTATATAAAGGGATAAAAATAGTACCTCAAGGTGAGGAGTGGGTTATAGAGAAACTTGGTAGATTTAGTAAAACTCTACAACCAGGTTTAAATTTAATTGTACCATTTATAGATAAAGTTAGAGCAAAAATCTCCACAAGAGATATTATTATGGATATTCCACAACAAGAGGTTATTACAAAAGATAATGCAGTTATTAGAACCAATGCAATAGCTTTTGTTAGAGTTACTAATCCTAAAGATGCACTATATGGTGTAGAGGATTTTAAATTGGCTATAGCTAATCTTATAATGACAACACTTCGTTCTATTATAGGGGAAATGAAGCTAGATGAAGCACTATCAAATAGGGAGATTATAAAAGCAAAACTAAAAGATGCCATAATTGATGATGTAGCAGATTGGGGAGTTACTATTAAATCTGTTGAAATTCAAGATATTAATCCAAGTGGCTCAATGCAAGAGTCTATGGAGAGACAAGCAGCAGCAGAGAGAGAGAGAAGAGCAATAGAGACAACAGCAGAGGGAAATAAAAATGCAGTTATTTTAGAGGCAAAAGGAAAACTTGAAGCATCAAAATTAGAGGCTGAAGCTCAAATTGCATTAGCTAATGCCTCTGCTACTGCTATTGAAATGATAAGTGATGCAGTTAAAGGTAAAGAGTTACCTGCTATGTTTCTACTTGGTGATAGATATATTAATAGCTTAGAGAAGATGTCAAACTCAACTAACTCTAAAATTATCATCTATCCTGCTGATATTCAGAGTTCAATTAAGGGTATGTTGGGGTCAATATTTAAATGAAAACAAAATCTTTAATGGTTATTAGTAGAACTCCTCAAGGTGGTATGAGATTTATAACTATGGGAATTATGGCTATGCTTAAAAGAGAGATACAGCACTTGGCATTCTTTAAACCTGTAGTAGATAGTCTAAAAGATGATAGTGATATGAATTTTTATAGAAACTATTTTAAATTAAAACAGAGTAGAAATAGTGCATACCTATTAGATTTTGAGAATGTAAAGAGACTCTTATCTCAAGATAAGAGTGAATTAATTTATGAAAAGATATTAGAGAGATATGAGTATCTAATAAAAAAGTATGATTTTGTAATATGTAATGGAATGGTAAATATAGAGCTAGAGGAGTTATTAGATTTTGATATAAATTTTGAGATTGCTAAAAATCTCCAAATTCCAACAGTTGAGATTATTAATGCAGAGGGTATGGATAGTATAGATGAGGTAGTTGAGAGTATAGACTACATTATTCATCAATCAAAAAGAGCAGGAGTAAGACTACTTGGACTATTTATCAATAGAGTATCAAAAGATATTTTAGATAAGATAAGAGAGTTAAAAAAAGATACTCCTCTATTTACTATACCAAAAGTAAGAGAGTTGAGTTCTCCTACTATGTTAGATATTATAAAAAGGTTAAATGCTAAAGAGGTTATATTAGATAACTCTATGTTAGATAGAACGATATATCAGAGTAAGGTAGCCACTATGATGTTACCCAACTATTTAGAGTATCTTGAAGAGGGAGATTTAATAATAGTATCTGGAGATAGATGTGATATTTTAGTAGGTACACTATTAGCTAACTACTCAACAAACTATCCATCAATTGGAGGTATTCTCCTAACAGGTGGTATAACTCCACCAAAATCTATATATAGATTAATAGAGGGTACAGATATACCTCGTATCCCTATAATATCTATTAAAAATCACACATTAGAGGCTGTAGAGAAGATAGAGAGGGTATCGGCTCAAATTACAATCTATAATAGGAAAAAGTTAGCCTTAGCTGAAGGGGTTTTTAGTAGATATATAAATCTAAGAAGTCTAAAAAAGTATCTCTCTTTAACTCAACCAGACTCTATGTCACCTATTAGATTTACATATCATATATATGAAAAGGCAAAAGAATCAAATAGTAATATTTTACTACTAGAGAGTGATGATGAGAGAATATTAAAAGCTACAGATATAGTTATTCGTAGAGGATTATGTAAAATTACACTTCTTGGCAAAAGAGAAAAAATATATCAAAAAGCTACTACTCTAGGTTTAGATTTATCAAAAGCTAACATTGTCGACCCACACAATAACCCCTATATAGATGATTTTATAGATAAGTTTTATGAGTTACGAAAAGATAAGGGGATTATATATCCTATGGCAAGAGAGATAATGAGTCGAATTAACTATTTTGGTACTATGATGGTATATTTTGGATATGTAGATGGATTAGTCAGTGGTGCAACACACACGACAAAAGAGACAATTAAACCAGCATTTCAGATTATTAAAACAAAAAAAGGGATTAATATTGTATCAAGTGTTTTTTTTATGTTGGTCAATAATAGAGTTCTAGTCTATGGAGATTGTGCTATTAATCCAAATCCAACAGCTAAAGAGTTAGCAGAGATTGCAATTAGCTCAGCCCAAACAGCTAAAACATTTGGAATAGAGCCAATAGTTGCTATGTTATCATACTCTAGTGGAAATTCAGGAATAGGTAGAGAGGTAGAGAAGGTAAGAGAGGCAACTAAAATAGCTAAAGAGTTAGCTCCTAATCTTCTAATAGAAGGCCCAATCCAATATGATACAGCAATAGATATGGAGGTTGCTAAAAAGAAGATGCCAAATAGTAGAGTAGCAGGAAGAGCAACTGTATTTATATTTCCAGATTTAAATACAGGAAACAATACATATAAAGCAGTTCAGAGAAGTACAAATGGAGTTGCAATTGGACCAATCCTACAGGGGTTGAACAGACCATTTAATGATTTAAGTCGTGGTTGCTTGGTTGATGATATTGTCCATACCATTGCAATTACTGCAATTCAAGCGAAGTTTTCAAAGGATTAAAATGAAGATTTTTGTATTAAACTCTGGAAGTTCATCTATAAAATATAAATTCTTTTTATATAAAGATGGAAAATTCAAAGTTATAGATAGTGGAGTTATAGAGCATATTGGAGAGGGGAAAAATTATCCAAAAAATCATAAAGAGGCATTAGAGTTAATAGATGAGGATTTTAATAGTTTTGATATTATTGCCCATAGAGTAGTTCATGGTGGCTCATATTTTACAGAACCAACTATTATAAACCAAGATGTAATTAAAAAAATTGAAGAGGTCTCATACTTAGCTCCACTTCATAATCCTGCAAACTTAGAGGGGATTAAAGCCCTTAGCAGAATAGATACTACTCAAATCGCATTTTTCGATACAGCATTTCACCAAACTATGCCAATTGAGTCATATAGATATGCTATAGGTGAAGAGTACTCTAATATTAGAAGATATGGATTTCATGGAATATCACACCAATATCTAACCAAAGAGGCATCAAAACTCCTAAACAAATCTATAGATAGATGTAATCTTATTACACTTCATCTTGGAAACGGAGCAAGTGTAACAGCCATTAAAAATGGTAAAAGTATAGATACCTCAATGGGCTTTACACCATTAGAGGGGTTAATAATGGGAAGTAGATGTGGAAATATTGATGCAGGAGCTATTATATATTTAGCAGAGCAGTTAAAAAAGAGTCCAAAAGAGATAGAGCATATATTAAACTATGAGAGTGGATTAAAAGCAATCTGTGGCACTAATGATATGAGAGAGATTATAAAAAACTATAAAAATGGAGATAAAAAAGCACAATTAGCCTTTAAAATGTTCTGTAATAGAGTAAAAAAATATATAGGAGCTTATATCGCACTTATTGGAAAAGTTGATGCTATTATATTTTCAGGTGGAATTGGTGAAAATAGCAAAGAGGTAAGAGATGAGGTTTGTAGTAATATGGAACATCTTGGAATTAGAAAAGATAAAAATAGCCCTATATCTATATTTACTATAAAGACTAATGAGGAGTTAGAAATGGCTAAAGGAAGTTTAGAGATATTAAAAATCTAACAATTTTTATATATTTTTTTAATAAAAAAATTGACTAGTCTTTTAAAAATAAAAAAATTATATTTAAATATATTTCTTAAAGATTAATTATATTTAAGTGAACATCACTCTCCCAAATCATAGATTATGGAAGAGGATTGCAAATTATATTTTGTTCAAGCCTATCTAAAGTTACTTTTTAATATATTCTCTTCCATAAATAATATAGGAAACGAAAATGAAATTAGGTGTAAATATAGACCATATAGCAGTTTTAAGAGAAGCGAGAAAGATAGCAGACCCAAATCCATTAGATGCCATTAGCATAGTAAAAAGAGCAAATGCAGAGCAGATAACCATACACTTACGAGAAGATAGAAGACATATAAATGATATTGATGCTAAAAACATTGTAAAACTCTCTTCAATTCCTATTAATTTAGAGTGTGCTTTATCTAATGATATAATAGATATTGTATGCAAATTAAAACCTCATCGTGCAACCATTGTTCCAGAGAAGAGAGAAGAGGTTACAACTGAGGGTGGATTAAATATCTTAGGAGAGCAGAAAAAACTTAAAAAAGTGATAAAAAGACTTCATAAAAATGGTATTGAGATATCTCTATTTATTGACCCAACAGTAGAGAATGTAAACAGAGCAAAAGAGTTAGAAGTTGAGTGGATAGAGTTTCATACAGGAAGATATGCAAATATCTATGCAATGTTATATAGTAATTTAGGAAGAACCCCACATAGTATAAAAGAGTTAGAAGAGGTTTCAAGAGATGAGTTAAAAATTATGTTACAAAAGGAGCTTGAAGCCTTAACTCTATTAAGCTCTATGGCAAGAGATTTAAAACTTAAAGTAGCGAGTGGACACGGCTTAAACTATCAAAATGTAGTAGATATTGCTAAAATTTCTACTATTGATGAGCTAAATATTGGACAGAGTATTATTGCTAGGTCAATATGGGTAGGATTAGAGAGAGCTATTTTAGAGATGAGAGAATTGATTAAAAGATGAAAAAAATAGCCATTAGTATAGGTGATTTAAATGGAATTGGTATTGAGTTAGCACTAAAAAATCACCATATAGTAAAAGAGATAGTTCAACCTATATATTGTATTGATAGTATAATGTTAGATAGAGCCTCAACCCTCTTAAATATAGATACACCAAAAGATTTTGAGATAGTCCATAAGATTGCAAAACCTTTTAAGATTAGAGCAGGAGAGATAACAAGAGAGAGTGGAGTATATAGCTTTGCATCATTTCTAAAGGCTATTGAACTTGCTAAACTTCAAGATGTTGATGGAGTTATGACACTACCAATTAATAAAAAGGCGTGGGAAGAGGCAGGAGTAAAATATAAGGGACATACAGACGCACTAAGAGATTTTTTCCATAGAGATGCGATTATGATGTTGGGAGTCCCCTCTATGTTTGTAGCTCTATATACAGAGCATATCCCATTAAAAGATGTAGCAAAAGAGATTAGAGATATATCTAAACTCTCAAATTTTTTAATAGATTTCTATAACTCAATAGATTTAAAAACTAATGAAGAGATTGCTCTATTAGCTCTAAATCCACATGCAGGAGATGGAGGAGTCTTAGGAGATGAAGAGAGAGATATTATAAAAGCTAAAAGTATAGCAGAGAAGTTTATTGGAGATGAGGTATATACAAATCCAATAGTTCCAGATATTGCATTTACTCCAAACTTTAGAAAAAACTATAGATATTTTGTAGCAATGTATCATGACCAAGGTTTAGCACCTCTAAAGACTCTCTATTTCGATGAAAGTATAAATATATCTCTAAATCTTCCAATAAAACGAACATCTGTTGACCATGGAACTGCTTTTGATATTGCATATAAAAAAGGTAGAGAGTTAAACTCTCTAAGTTATATAAATGGTTTGAGATATTTAAGTTAATCTTTAATCTAAAAGATATAGAGCAATCTCATCACTTAAAAAAAAATTTATATTTTTATAAACTTTTCTCTCTTTTTTTAATCTACCTCTCTCTACTAAAAAATCTGCTCTCTCTATCATACTCTTATTTAATATAGTCTCGTCTATTCCTATGTTACTTCGTAATCCAAGAAAAATCTTCTCTGTTAAGATGTCATCTTTAGTTAATATCTCTTCTCTTATATCTAATGGATTTTTAATATAACTATCTATATTAGTAGTAGGATAGTATCTTCTATCTCTTTTAAATCCAACAGCCCCTGCTCCAACCCCAATATAATCTTTTAGTTTCCAATATCCCTTATTATGATATGACTCATATTCTCCAAAATTTGAAATCTCATAATGTCTAAATCCTCTCTTTTTAATCTCATCTGCTACAAAGAAAGCTAAACTATTATCTTCTTGCTTTAGTTCTGGAGTTGAGCTAAATTTTGTTCCATCTTCTATAGTTAACTCATAAGCTGATATATGGTCAATAGGCAGACTAAATGCTATATCTATATCCTCTTTCAAACTCTCTTTAGTATCACCTAGATAGTTATATATTAAATCTAAAGATATATGATTAAATCCTACCTTTTTAGCATTTTCTACTGCATTAATTGCTTGAATTGTAGAGTGAGAACGATTGAGAACTTTTAGTTTTTTACTATTAAAACTCTGTACTCCAAAAGAGACTCTATTTACTCCTAAATCATAAATTCCACCTAACCAAGATAGAGTAGCAGAGTTAGGATTAGCCTCAATTGTTATCTCTATTTCTCTTTTAATAAAAGATTGAAGAGCTTTAAATATAACTTCATATAGCTTAGGAGTAATAGTAGATGGTGTTCCTCCACCTATAAATATTGACTCAATATCTCCATTTTTAACTCTAAATCTTTTTAATTCAAAATCAAGTTGTTTAATTAAAGCATAGATATAATCTTCTCTACTGTTGAATTTATCTGTATAACTGTTAAAACTACAGTAGTAACACTTAGAGTCACAATATGGGATATGAATATAGAGTAGCATTTTTCACCATTTTTTAATGACATTTTAGCTAAAATCTAATCAGATTACTATAATAGTATTTTTAATAAATTTTAATTTTTTAATGAAAGTAGAGTAGGAAAATGCAGACAAAAAAGCGTTATCGCCCAAATGTCGCAGCTGTTATACTCTCTTCAGACTATCCACAAAAGTGTGAATTTTTTTTAGGTAAACGGTCAGATGTTAAAAATTCATGGCAATTTCCACAAGGTGGTATTGATAATGGTGAGACTCCAAAAGAGGCACTACTCCGTGAATTAAAGGAGGAGATAGGATGTAATAGTGTTGAGGTTATTGCTGAATATCCCTATTGGATAAAATATGATTTTCCAAGTGGTGTAAATGCAAGAAAGATGTATCCATTTGATGGTCAAAGACAAAAATATTTTTTAGTACAGTTAAAAAGTGATGCTAAAATAAATCTCGACAGTTATCATGAACCTGAGTTTGAAGATTATAAATATGTAGAGTATAAACAGTTGCTAAAAAAGGCAACATATTTTAAAAGAAGAGTATATAAAAGAGTAATAGAACATTTTGTAAAAGAGGGACATATAAATAGATGTTAATAGTACATAAGTATGGTGGAACGAGCGTTGGAGATTTAAAACGCATAAAAAATGTTGCTTTGCGTGTTGCCAAAGCTAAACAAGATGGTAATAATATAGTTGTAGTTGTATCTGCAATGAGTGGTGAAACAAATAAATTAATAGATTTTGCTAAATATTTCTCAGATAATCCATCTAAAAGAGAGATGGATATGCTCTTAAGCTCAGGTGAAATAGTAACAGCATCTCTTTTATCTATTGCTCTACAGGATATGGGTATTGATGCGATTGCTATGAGTGGTCAACAAGCAGGTATTAAAACTGATAATTTTCACACTTATGCAAGAATAGAGACTATAAATCCCACTAATATGTTAAAAGAGTTAGATAATAATAAAGTTATTATTGTAGCAGGTTTTCAGGGAGTAAATAAAGATGGAGCAGTTACAACTCTAGGAAGGGGTGGTTCAGACCTCTCTGCTGTTGCTATTGCTGGTGCATTAAAAGCTGATGCCTGTGAGATATATAGCGATGTTGATGGAATTTATACAACAGACCCAAGAATTGAACCAAAAGCTAAAAAGATGGACTTTATCTCTTATGAGGAGATGTTAGAGTTAGCTTCACTTGGAGCTAAAGTACTTCAAAATCGTTCAGTAGAGTTGGCAAAAAAATTAGGTGTTAAAATAGTAGCAAAAAGTTCATTTTCAAATGGAGATGGAACAGTTATAGGTGAGGAGATTAGAGATATGGAAGCAGTTTTAGTAAGTGGTATAGCATTAGATAGAAATCAAGCAAGGGTATCCCTAAGAGATGTATCTGATAGACCAGGAATTGCAGCAGAAATTTTTACAAAATTAGCAGATGAACAGATAAATGTTGATATGATTATCCAAAATGCTAGTAGTGATGGATTAACCTCATTAGGATTTACAGTGCCAGAGAGTGAACTATCTAAAGCAAAAGAGATTATTGAAAACTTTAATCATGATATTGGAGGTAAAAGTTTTGATAGTAACATTTGTAAAGTATCTATTGTAGGAGTTGGAATGAAATCCCACTCGGGAGTTGCAGCAACTGCATTTTCTGCTTTAGCTAAAGAGAATATAAATATTGAGATGATTTCAACATCTGAGATTAAAGTCTCAATGATTATACATGAGAAGTATGCTGAACTAGCAGTTAGAACTCTTCACTCTGTCTATAAATTAGATAGATAGAGTTAATGATTTCTATATTCAAGTGGACATGAGAGACTATTTGAGAGGAAAACTCAAGTTTCTATTGGATGAAAGAGTGCCAATATGAGTGGATTCATATTATTCAAAAAGCTATAAAAAAGATATTAGATGGGTAATCTCTTATGGATTATTGATGATGATGTACCAAATAGTTTTTATCTTAAAAATGGTGGAGTATCTTTAGATATTAAACTTATTCAACTATTTAAACTTTTCAATAAAACTATTGATACATCACTATTTAATGAGTTGAGTTTAAAATAGTGGAGTTACAAAGTAGTATAATTATTTCTCAAGAGCCTTATGATGTTTTAGATAGATTAAAAGAGTTAAAAAAAGATGAGAAATTTACTATTATTAATAGTGAAGATAGAGAGTTTCTTATAGAACATGCCTCAGAAGCTATATCCAAAGCCTATATAGCAAATGAGGTTAGAGAGTTTATTATTCTTGTATCTCCTAGATTTTCAACCATATCTCAAAATAAACTTCTAAAAATATTGGAAGAGCCTCCTAAAAATAAAGAGTTTATACTTATTACAAAATCTAAATCATCAATCCTACCTACAATAAAATCAAGACTACCCATAATAACTTTTAATAATAGTAAAAAAATAGAGAAAATATCACTAGATATAGATAATTTAGATTTAAGAGAAATATATGAGTTTAGCCAAAAACATAAACGAATATCAGCTAAAGATTGTAAAGAGATAATAGAAAAAATTGGAATAGAGGTAATAAAATCAAAATCATATAATATAGATGCCTCCCTTTTAAAAACCTTTTCAGATAGTATAAAAGCTTTGGAGGTTGGTTCGGCTGGACAATTTGTATTAAATGGATTTCTTCTAAAACTTCTAATTAATAAAAAATAGCATAATCTTAGTACTAAAAATAGATTTTAACTAATAATTCTATTAACTATTTATTAAAACTTAAAAGTAAAAAAAATATTAATATAATACCTATTAATACACCTTTTTTACACAATGTTTTTGCTATACTTATCTAGGAGAGTCACAATCTATTTCCCCCCTCCCCCTTTTTTAGGTGTGGCTCTCTCTAAAAAGAGTTAACTACACGAAAAGAGGCTATAATTTTAATATAATTAACATAAAATATTTTAAATTGATATATTTTTGTGGTTATAACAGGAGATTTATTGTGTCTTTCTATTTTTATATTTAAAGCTTATAAGTATATAATGTCCTCTAATAAATAGTTACGCTGTCAAAAATTCGCTCAGCTTTGCACCGTTATACACAAAAAAGGAGGATTATGAACAAACCAAATATATTTAATTATGCGACAAGTGAATTAAGTCAAGATGCAATAATTTGCTATATTCTAGAATGGGCAAAAATTGAAAATAAAGATATAAATGAAGATTTATATAATTTAGGAATTGAATTTATTAATTCATTATTTGATAATTTTAATCAAATTAATAAACCAAATACATATCATAAAATTGAGATAAAAAAACAATACAAAAATATTGATATTTTATGTATTGTTAATAATGAATATTCAATTATTATTGAGGATAAAACAAATACTAAAAATCACTCCGACCAATTAAAAAGATATTTTGAAGAAATTAAAAAAGATTTTAATAAAACTAAAATATTACCTATATATTTTAAAACAGGCGACCAAAGTAATTATGATAATGTTAAAGAAAAAGGATATTCAATCTATGGTAGAAAGGATTTTTTAAATGTATTAAATAATGCAAACTATAAAAATGATGTAATTGAAGATTATACTGATTATTTACAAAATATTGAAAATTCTATCAATAGTTACAAAATAACACCAATAGAAAAATGGAGTTGGAATGCTTGGAAAGGTTTCTACATAGAGTTAAAAAATAAGTTAAATGATGGGAATTGGGATTATGTACCAAACCGTCAAGGTGGATTTTTAGGTTTTTGGTGGAATTGGAGTTCAGAAGATACATATTATGTTTATTTACAAATTGAAACTAGCTGGGAACAAGATATATATATTGGTAAGATAAAAATAAAACTTTATTCTAAAGATAACAATAAAGTTGAAAAAAATATTGTAAATAAATGGAAGAGTCATGTTTTGTATAATGATAACAATATTAAAATAAGTAAACCCAAAGTTGTAAGAACTGGTAAAAGTGTTACTGTAGGTATTTTAGAAAATGAATTTAGAATAACAGACAATAATAATATTATTAATATAGATAAAACAATTAAATTTATTAAAAAGATTGAAAAAATAAAATCAGATAAATTTGAAAGTGTATAACATTTTAATGGGAATATATACAAAAGTTTCTACTTTATATTCAATCCTAATTATTCTCTCCTATATACTCTTTTAGTAACAATCATACAAGCAATAAATGATCAGTTTTTTTAGATATAATATTCAAAACTCAAATAAAGATTAAATATTGCCAACCTTATTAGATAAATGTGGTTTTAAGTTTTTCTTTTATGCAAACGAGCATGAACCAAAACATATTCATGTGGCAAGAAGTGACGGCTTTGCAAAAGTTGAATTAAAAGAGTTAAAAGTAGTTCAAAATTACTTAAAACCGAAAGATTTAAAGTTAGCACTTGAAATCATAAAAGAAAATAAAGATGAATTTGAAAGGATTTGGGATGAATGGTTTAATTAAAGGTAAAGAGGTTCATTTTGATGAAGAGTATCTCCATGTAAAACTTGAAGATGATAGAATTATATCTACACCTATTGGGTGGTACAAACCATTACAAAAAGCTACAATATCGCAACTAAGAGATTATAAATTTATCTGTTTAAATACAGGTATTGAATGGGAATCATTAGATTATCATTTAAGTATAGAAAGTATGCTAAGAGTTTCACTTGAAAAAGTAGCGTAAAGATATAGAGTGTAAATGCCCTTTCGGGCATTTATTCACTCTACTCAATCGTTGATAGTATATTGGAGTAAATTAAAAAACAAGCTATAATTTCTAAAAAATAAGTGAGTTCTTTATGTTTTTTAGAAAATTTATTTTAATATTTATAATATTAACAGCCACACTTACAGCCTCTGACTCATTTTGGCAAGAGCTTATTAGAGTTGAAGATACCTTTTTTAGTAAAAATAGTATTTTAGAGTTGATTGAAAAAGATAGTAATAGAACTGTAGATAAAAATCTAACCTCATCTATATTAGATAAAAAGTTTAATAGTTTTACATCTCTAATACATCTTTTAAAAAATAATCCATACTCTTTAGATAAAAATAGAACCATATTTATTGATAAGGTTAAAATAGATAGAAAAATTAGAGAGCTTACTCTTAAAATAGATACAAATAGAAGATATGGATATATTCAGGCAGTAAAAAGAGATAGATTAAAACTACAATCTCTTAAATTAAAAAATCAAATCTATAATTTTTTTAACTATCTAGCAAAAAATTGGACACTATTAGATAGTAAAGAGATAGAAAAATATATTACTGATAATAAAAAAGAGCTTCATAAAAATATAGATATAAAAAATAATATAAAAATATATAATCTAATAAAAAATCAATCAAATAGTATGGCACAAAAGATAAAAGATAACTTTTTTGCTCTATCTAAGGATTACTACTTTTTTGATGATTTTATAAACTATCTACAATTAAATATTAATATATTTAACTATAACTCTATGGCTAATCAACTTAAATTAGATACTGTTATTAACTATATTAATCAAAAAGATATATCTAAAAAGATAAATCTATATCTTAGATATATTAAGATAGATACAGGACGACTCTTTTTATTTTTTATTGTTATAGCTATATTTATAGTTTTAAACTATCTAATATATAGACGACTATATAACTATTTTAAAGCTAAGATTTTAGAAGAGGAAGATGATACTGATGATATTTTATTAGCAAATTTAAATAAGATAAGAGTTCCAATATCACTACTTATAAATGGGATTGGGCTTCAATTAGCTTTAGAAATTTTAAACTATCCAAATGGATTAAGTGATAGGAGTTATCTCTATTTTACAATATTTTTTATAATAGTTACAGCCTATATATCTATGCAGATAATAGAAAATATCTTTTTTATCTATTTTCATACATCAAAAAGTAAAAATATAACACTAAGAAGTGAACTTATTAATCTAATGCTATCTATTAGTAAATTTATTATATTTTTAATCTCAATACTCTTTATATTTGTAAAAATGGATATTAATATATCAGGAGTGATAGCATCTTTAGGTATTGGTGGTTTAGCAGTAGCTTTAGCTGCAAAAGATACACTCTCTAACTTTTTTGGACTTATCAAAATAATATTTGATGAATCTTTTTCACAAGGGGATTGGATAAAGACAGCAGATATAGAAGGAATTGTAGTTGAGATTGGATTTATATCTACAAAAATTCGTACATTTGATAATGCGATGATTACCGTACCAAATGAGAAACTAGCAAATACACCTCTAAAAAACTGGTCAAGAAGAAGAGTTGGAAGAAGAATAAAACTATATATTGGAGTTACATATAACTCAAACCCTAAAGATATTCAAAATGCAATTGATGAGATAACGACTATGCTCTTAACACATAAAGATATTAGTACACCTCAAAAGATAGATAGAGATGAGATTATGAGAAACTATAGAAGTAGTCGTAAATTTATCTCATTGGATAATAAGTTGGGAATTAAGAGTACTCTTATGGTATATCTTGATAGATTTTCAGACTCATCAATAGATATTTTAGTATATACATTTACAAAAACAACAAATTGGCAGGAGTGGTTAGAGATTAAGCAGGATATTTTATATAAGATATGGGATATTTTAGAGAACAATAATTTAGAATTTGCATTCCCATCTCAAACTATATATTTAGAAAAATAGTAAATATATTTAAATATAAAATAATAAATATTAGTATTTTTTAATGTAAAATAATATATAATAAAAATATTTTATTTAAGGAGATAAATATGTCATTTTATAGCATAAATAAACCTAATAGAACGGTAACAATTCATAAAGATAATTGTAAATTAATTAATAAAATAAAAGCTTTATCAGAATGTGGTTGTGGTTTAACAAGTGATAAAGATAATCATATATGGTTTTGTGAAAAACATATCACAAGAAAAAAAATTGATAATTTTATGAATAATAGATATTGGGCAATATTAATTTGTAATAGATGTTTTAATTTATAAAAAAAATTCAAATATAATTTTTTATTTTTAAACTATCTTTTTTAAAGCTTTTAGTTTAAACAATTATTATCTATTTAGAAAAAAATTAGATATAATTTAGTAAAAAGTGAAAAGATATGCAAAATATACATAAAGAGTTAGCAGATATATTGAGAGGTAGTAAAAAGATAGATTATAAAGGTATTGTATTATATCTAGTAAAAAAAGAGGTATTAGATAAAGCTCTGATTTTAGAGATGAGAGTAGTAGCAGAAAATGAAGATAAGGGAATAAAGAAAAGAAACCATTTTTATGACTATGCTAAGATAATAAATCCCCAATATCCTGCATATAAATATACTCTTCTAATGAAACATAAGAAAAAAGAGATATTTGACCCACTAAAAGTTAAAAAAGCTCTTCCAGCAGAATTTGAAATCTGGAAAAATAAATCAAGAGCAGATTTAGAAAAAGAGATAAAGAATAAAGAGACAGCCATAACAAAGGAGTATGGAAAAGTATTAAGAGCTAGACTTGAAAAAGAGATAGAAATAGCAGAAAAAAAGATAAAAGAGGTATTAAATGATTTTAACTCTTATGATGTTGTTATATCTACTTTTGAGTACTACACATACTACCCTGCTCTATATTTTGTTATGGAGATAGATGGTAAAAATATAGCAAAAGATACACATCTTCGCCAAGATGTACCAAATATATTGTGGTTTCAAGATGATAGACCATTTAGTGAACTTCGCTCAAATGATAGAATGAGTCGCATTATTCAAACTTTTGATAGATATTGTGGTTCTATATATATTAAAAAGAGAAAATCCTAAAATGGTACCACAGGTCGGACTCGAACCGACACGCCTAAAGGCAGAAGATTTTGAGTCTCCCAAGTCTACCAATTCCATCACTGTGGCATTCTATAACTAGAATGCGATTATACAGTGATAAAACTTAAATAGTTGTTAAACTATGCAACAGTCTCTTTTAAAGATTTACCTACCTTAAATTTTACAGCATTTCTTTCAGGAATTTTTACCTTCTTGCCTGTTAGAGGAACTCTTGCTTCTCTTGCAACTCTTTTTACTGTTGAAAATGAACCAAAACCAATAAAATTCACACTTTTACCCTCTTTTAATGCTTCGGTAATCGTATCTAATATCGCATTTAATGCTTCATTAGCATCTTTCTTTGATAACCCTGCCTTTTTTGCCACAGTATTGATAAACTCTGCTTTTTTCATTAATAATTCCTTTTGTAAATATATACTCTCAATTCTACAATTTTTTTTTTAAAAAAACAAGTTTTTAATTCAAAAAAGGGATAAAGCTCGAAAAATAGATGTTTAAAGCTATAAAAAAAACTCTTATAAGTAAAAAAATTAGTTATAATTTTATAAAAATATTAATTTTTATTATTTTTAGGAGTATTTGTGTATATTTATATTATTGTAGCTTGTATAGTATTTATCTATGGGGCATTCTCTACTATATTTCACTCCACAGATATGGTTGGAAATATCGGTAGAAGCTATGGTGAAGCAAATTTAAATCTATTTGGATACTTAGCTTATATTGATTTACTTCTTTTTCTATACCCCTTATATCAATTATACTATAATAGAAATCTAATAAAAAAAATAGATTTTTATGTTGGGTGGATAATACTATTTATATCTTTAATCTTATTAGAATCTCTACTATTAGAATTTAATAATGTTGGAAGTGTTGGAACTACTCTAAGACTATTTCTACTCCCCTATATAGGAAAAGCTGGACTATGGTTATTATGGCTTTTAACCTTTTTAGTCTCTTTAGTACTCATCTTCGACGATATTCCAGATTTATATTTTATAAGAAAAAAACTAGTTATTTTAAAAAATACTACTTTTAAATATATAAAATCTCTTATTGTAAAATTTAAAAATCCTTTTTTTGATAAACAGAGTACTGAAATTATGGCAACTATTGTATCTAAAGGAGTAATGTTAGAAGAGAAACCAAAAAGTAATAGCCATATTATAGCTCATGATAGACTAAAAAAAATTACAACAACAAAGAAAAAGAGTTCATCTCCTAAAAAAAAGATAGAGAAAAAGACAATAAGAAAAAAAAAGATAACTCCTAAAAAAGAGTCTAAAAAAATAAATATCGTCAATGAGTTAGAGGAAAATAGAAAAATATTAAACAAAATAGAAAAAGGTAAGATAGAAAAACCTCTAAATTTTATCCTACCAAAAATAGATTTTTTACAAAAACCTCTTAAGAGTTCAAGAAAAATAGATGAAGCAGAGATAGATAGAAAAATTCATGGTCTTTTAGATAAGTTAAAACAGTTTAAAATTGATGGTGATGTTCATAGAACATATAGTGGCCCATTGGTTACTACATTTGAGTTTAGACCAGCACCAAATGTAAAGGTCTCTAAAATTTTAAGTCTTCAAGATGACCTTGCTATGGCACTAAGTGCAGAGACAATTAGGATACAAGCTCCAATCCCTGGTAGAGATGTTATAGGAATTGAGATACCAAATGATAATTTTGATACCATATATTTAAGAGATATATTAGAGAGTAAAATTTTTTTAAACTCAAAATCCCCATTAACTATAGCTTTAGGAAAAGATATTGTTGGAAATCCATTTATAACAGACTTAAAGAAATTACCTCATCTGCTAATAGCAGGTACAACAGGCTCAGGTAAATCCGTAGGGATTAATGCCATGATACTATCCCTCCTATATAGAAATGACCCTGATAAACTAAAATTAATGCTTATTGACCCTAAAATGTTAGAGTTTTCTATATATAATGATATTCCTCATCTATTAACACCTGTAATTACAGATGCCTCCAAGGCTATTGTAGCATTAGCTAATATGGTAGCAGAGATGGAGAAGAGATATAAATTAATGGCAGGAAATAAGACTAAAAATATAGAAAATTACAATAAAAAGGTAAAAGCTAATGGTGGCGAGATGATGCCATATATCATAGTTATTATTGATGAGTTAGCTGATTTAATGATGACTGGTGGTAAAGAGGTCGAGTACTCTATTGCAAGACTTGCACAAATGGCAAGAGCTAGTGGAATACACCTAATAATAGCAACTCAAAGACCAAGTGTAGATGTAGTAACAGGACTTATTAAAGCTAATCTTCCATCAAGACTTAGTTATAGAGTAGGACAGAGGATAGACTCTAAGGTTATTTTAGATACTCTTGGTGCTGACTCTCTTTTAGGAAGAGGAGATGCTCTATTCACTCCACCTGCTACAAATGGACTAGTTAGAATTCATGCACCATGGAATAGTGAGGGTGAGATTGAGACTATTGTAGAGTTTCTAAAATCTCAAAGAGAACCTAATTATGATGATAGTTATCTAGTAGGAAGTGATGGAAAAATAGAAGGTGATAGTGGTATAATTGGAGAGCTTGATGAGTTATATGAAAAAGCAAAAGATGTTATATTAACTGATAGAAAAACATCTATATCATATCTTCAGAGAAAATTACAAATTGGTTATAATCGCTCTGCTAATATCATAGAACAACTTCAAGAGATGGGTGTATTATCTACTCCTAATAGTAAAGGTCAAAGAGAGATTTTAATATAGCCCATGTAACTTAAATACACAAAGCAATTAACTAGCATATAAATAGTGGTTATTAAAGTAACATTATAATTTTCATTAGTATAGAATATGTCACAAATATTTAAACTAATAGGAGACATTAATGTCATTACTAGCAGATTACAAAAAACATACAGAAGAGAGAGCAAAATTAGGTATTCCACCACTACCATTAACAGCAAAACAGGTAGCTGAGCTTGTGGAACTTTTAAAAGCAACTCCAGTAGAAGATGCCGATTACGCAATGGAACTTTTTACTCAACATGTACCAGCAGGTGTTGATGATGCAGCCTATGTAAAAGCAGCATTTCTAAATGATATAGTACAAGGCAAAGTTACATGTGAAGTGATTGATGGAGTAAAAGCTTGTGAAATTTTAGGAACTATGTTAGGTGGATTTAATGTTAAACCATTAGTTGAAGCACTTAAAATTGATGGAGAGATTGCAGAGACAGCTACAGAGCAGTTAAAAAATACTATTCTTGTTTACGATGCTTTTAATGATATTAAGTTGATGGCTGATGAGGGAAATAGTTATGCAAAAGAGATTTTACAATCTTGGGCAGATGCGGAATGGTTTACAAATAAACCCGAGCTAGAAAAAGAGATAAAAGTTACCGTATATAAAGTTCCAGGAGAGACAAATACAGATGATTTATCTCCTGCGTCAGAAGCATTTACAAGAGCTGATATTCCTCTACATGCCAACTCATTCCTCCAATCAAGAATGAATAGACCTTTAGAGACTATGGCAGAGCTTAAAGAGAAAAATGGACTTCCATTAGCCTATGTTGGTGATGTTGTAGGAACAGGTTCAAGTAGAAAATCAGGAATTAACTCTGTTCAGTGGCACATAGGTAAAGATATTCCATATATTCCAGGGAAAAGAACAGGTGGTGTTGTTATCGGTTCTATTATTGCCCCTATTTTCTTTAATACAGCAGAGGATAGTGGATGTCTTCCAATTCAAGCATCTGTAGATAAGTTAGAAACAGGTGATATTATTACAATCAAACCTTATGATGGAATTATAGAAAAAGATGGTGAAGTTGTAAGTAAATTTACATTAGAGCCAAATACTCTTCCAGATGAGATGAGAGCAGGTGGTAGAATACCTCTTATTATTGGAAAAGGGCTTACAGCTAAAGCTAGAGAGGCTTTAGGATTACCTCCAAGTGATATATTTATTAAACCATCTCAACCTGAAGATGATGGAAAAGGTTATACTTTAGCTCAAAAAATGGTAGGAAAAGCTTGTGGAGTTAAAGGTATAAAACCAGGTGTTTATTGTGAACCTGTATGTACTACTGTTGGTTCTCAAGATACAACAGGAGCTATGACTAGAGATGAAATTAAAGAGTTGGCAGCACTTAACTTTGGAGCTGATTTTGTACTTCAATCATTCTGTCATACAGCTGCATATCCAAAACCTGCTGATATTGAACTCCAACATACACTTCCAAAATTCTGGACAGAGAGAAAAGGTTTTGTATTAAGACCAGGTGATGGTGTTATTCATTCATGGTTAAATAGAATGTGTCTTCCTGATACAGTAGGAACTGGTGGAGATAGTCATACTCGTTTCCCAATTGGTATCTCTTTCCCTGCTGGAAGTGGACTTGTAGCATTTGCAGCAGTTACAGGAATGATGCCTTTAACTATGCCTGAGTCTGTTTTAGTTAGATTTAAAGGTAAAATGCAACCAGGTATTGTACTAAGAGATTTAGTTAATGCAATTCCATATCAAGCAATTAAAAATGGACTATTAACTGTTGAGAAAAAGGGTAAAAAGAATATCTTTGCAGGTAGAATTTTAGAGATAGAAGGGCTAGAAGACCTTAAATGTGAACAAGCATTTGAACTTAGTGATGCTAGTGCAGAGAGAAGTGCAGCTGCTTGTACTGTAAAATTAAATAAAGAGCCTGTAATTGAGTATCTAAAATCAAATATTGCACTAATAGAAGAGCTTATAGAACAAGGATATCAAGATAGAGCAACTCTTGAGAGAAGAGCAAAAAAGATGAGAGAGTGGATTAAAAATCCTGAACTTCTTGAAGCAGATAAAGATGCAGAGTATGCAGCTGTTATTGAGATTGACCTTGATGAGATTAAAGAGCCAATTTTAGCTTGTCCAAATGACCCAGATGATGTTAAAACTCTAACTGAAATCCATGAAGCAGGACTTAAAACAGATATTGATGAGGTATTTGTTGGTTCATGTATGACAAATATTGGATTATTTAGAGCATTGGGTGAAATTCTAAAAGGTGAAGGACAGGTAAAATCTAAGCTTTGGGTATGTCCTCCTACAAAAATGGATGAGAAAGAGCTTATTGAAGAGGGTTACTACTCTATATTTGGTACAGCAGGAGCAAGAACTGAGCTACCAGGTTGTAGTCTATGTATGGGTAATCAAGCTCAAGTAGCACAGGGGGCTTGGGTATTCTCTACATCAACAAGAAACTTTGATAATAGACTTGGAAAAGATAGTAAAGTTTATTTAGGAAGTGCAGAGTTAGCCGCTGTTGTCGCACTTAAAGGTAAGATACCTACAAAAGAGGAGTATTTAGAGATAGTATCATCTAAAATTACTCCAGAAATGATAGATAAAGTATATAAATATCTTAACTTTAATCAAGTATCTAAAGATGAGTTAGAGGCTATGGTAAAATAGTAACTATACTCTTATGGAGTTATTAAATATCTTAATAACTTCACTACTTAATATTAAGCTTTCAGATAGAGTAAATATGATAATATCTGTTTTATTGAAAAAGGGATTATTATATGTTTGAAATTCTTCAAAACTATTTTGATAAAAGTAGTGCTATTACTATCTTTGTACTCTCAATTTTATCTATATATTTTATTATTACAATGTGGATATTTATATATCGTTATTTTACACTTAAGAGGCTAATTTCAATAGAGGCACACTCCTTAAAAAAACTATATATGAGCAGAACAAAGAGTGTTGATGAGAAATCTCTACTATTTTACTATCTTAATAGAGTATTAATCCCAAATAGAGCAATATTTGATGTAGCAAAAAAGTCTGCAATAAAGAGTGCAACAAGTGGACTAACAGGTCTATCTATTATAGCTTCAACATCACCTTTTATTGGACTGTTTGGAACAGTAGTAGCTATACTTGAGACATTTTCAAATCTTGGAACTCAAAAAGGCTCTAGTATTGCTATTGTTGCACCTGCAATATCAGAGGCTCTCGTAGCCACCGCTGCTGGTATTTTAGTAGCCACCTTTGCATATAGCTTTCATCTTATTTTAAAAAGAAAATCATATGAATTAAGTATTCTACTTGATAGCCAAGCAGATTTAATCTTAGCTCAAAAGGCATAAAGATATGTATAATTGGGACGAAAATCCTGACCTTAATATTACCCCTCTAATCGATGTTATGTTAGTACTTATGGCAATATTTATGATAACAATCCCTGTTATGCAGTATCAAGAAGATATAAATTTACCAAATGGTTCAAAATCTCATAAAGTAACAAATAGTAAATCTATCCTAATTGAGATAGATAAAGATTTAAATATTCATTATGATGGTAATACTTACACATTAGAGAGTTTTCCAGATGCTTTTCGTCTTAAAACAAACGATGTAGATAAGAGTAAGGCTGTCTATATTAATGCAGATAAAAATATTATTTATGATAATGTTATATATCTACTAAAGATAGTTAAACAGAGTGGATTTAAAAAGGCATCTCTTTTAACACTATGAATAAGATAACTAGTGGAATATTAGCAGTTGGTATATATTTAGGGATTATTTTTTTAATCCTTCTATACTATAATGTTCATAAAATAAAATCAAAAAATTATGTTGAGAAGAATGCTAATAGAGTTACAGTTACTCTTGTTAATAGTGATAAAACGGTATTTAATAGAAACTCTAAAATATCTATTCCTAAAAAACCGACACCAAGACACCACAGTGTAAATAGACATCATATAATAAAACCTATTCCTCCAAAACATATTGTAAAACCTAAAATTCCATCTAAAAAAGAGTTACTAAAGAGACAAAGAGCAATAGCTAAGAAAAAAGAGCTAGAGAGAATTGCTAGAGCTAAAGAGGAGGCTAGACAAAGAGCAATAGCTAAGAAAAAAGAGCTAGAGAGAATTACTAGAGCTAAAGAGGAGGCTAGAAAAAAAGCTTTAGCTAAGAGAAAAGAAGCAGAGAGAGTTGCAAGGGTTAAAGAAGAAGCTAGAAGAAGAGCAATAGCCAAGAAAAAAGAGCTAGAGAGAATTGCTAGAGCTAAAGAGGAGGCTAGAAAAAGAGCAATAGCTAAGAAAAAAGAGCTAGAGAGAATTGCTAGAGCTAAAGAGGAAGCTAGAAAAAGAGCATTAGCTAAGAAAAAAGAGGCAGAGAGATTAGCTAGAATTAGAGCTGAGAGAGAGAGAAAAAAAAGAATAAAAGAGAGGTCAAGAAGTCTATTCTCTTCTATTAAAACATCATCAAAACACTCCTCAACAAGAAGAGAGCCAAGAGTAACTTATCAACAGAGTCATATAAGACATCAATCAAATATTGCTGATAATATTAGGAATACACATCTAAGTGGTAGAGTTAGCAATAAAAATAGAGAAAGAGGTGTAATAAATACATATATTGCTAAAGTTAAAAATCAATTGAGTAATTGGAACGCTCAAAGTGACTATAAGGGACAGAGTGCAACTATAAAATTAACTATTATGAATAGTGGACACTTTAGATATAGTGTTAGACACTCTACTAGTAGAGCATTAACTAGAGGATTAAAGAGATTTTTAGACCAATTAAATAGAATTGGATTAGGTATTCATAATAAATCAACTCCATATATTATCGAAGTCACTTTCAAAGCAAAATAGATATTTTAATACAAATTAAACTATAATATAACAAATAAATAAAGGAATTTAATGGACGCAAACAGAAAAAAAGCTTTAGATATGGCAATAAAACAGATAGATAAGACATTTGGTAAAGGTACTGTCATTCGATTGGGTGATAAAAATATCGAGCCAATAGAAGCAATTAGCACAGGTTCAATTGGTCTTGATATGGCACTCGGAATTGGTGGTGTACCTGTTGGAAGAGTCATAGAGATATATGGTCCAGAGAGTTCAGGAAAAACAACATTAGCTCTTCAAATTATAGCTTCAGCACAAGCTAAAGATAAAATCTGTGCATTTATAGATGCAGAACATGCTCTTGATATGCTCTATGCTAAAAATTTAGGTGTTGATGTAGAGAACCTCTTAGTATCTCAACCAGACTTTGGAGAACAAGCACTTGATGTTTTAGAAACCCTTGCAAGGTCAGGAGCAGTTGATGTAATTGTAGTAGACTCTGTAGCTGCACTTACTCCAAAAGCAGAAATAGAGGGGGAGATGGCAGACCAACAGGTAGGACTTCAAGCAAGACTTATGAGTAAAGCTCTAAGAAAGATAACAAGTATTTTACATAAAACAAATACAACAGTTATTTTTATTAACCAAATTCGTATGAAAATTGGAATGATGGGATATGGAAGTCCAGAGACTACAACAGGTGGAAATGCACTTAAGTTTTACGCATCAGTTAGAATAGATATACGAAGGATTGCTACACTAAAGCAGGGAGACTCACAGATTGGAAATAGAGCTAAAGCAAAAGTGATTAAAAATAAGGTAGCTCCTCCATTTAGACAGGCAGAATTTGATATTATGTTTGGTGAGGGTATCTCAAAGGAGGGTGAATTGATTGATTATGGTGTAAAACTTGATATTATAGATAAATCTGGAGCATGGTTTAGTTATGGTGAAAGTAAATTAGGACAAGGAAAAGAGAATGTTAAAAAGAAATTTAAAGAGGATACAAAACTTAGAGATGAGATAGAGACTAAAGTAAAAGAGGCTCTTGGAATTACAAATATACTTACTATGGATAATAATGAAATAAAAGATAGTGATAGTTGATTTTTTCATATTCCAAATAGACTTGATAAAAATAGAATATAAATGTAAAAATAGAATTTATAATATTATTATTTATTTCTTATTTACATTATCTTATTATATTAAGTTTATTAATGCTATTATTATTTTTAAAATAAACTTCATAATGTTTTTTTTTAATTATATTAGTTCTTTAACATTTATTAAATAATTCTTTTGATTAATTTAAATTAAATTTTACTTTTTAAAATCTATAGAAAAAATATAGTATCCCTATAAATTGAAAAGTAAATATTTAAACTTAAAAAATTAAGGAATTTAAATTTATCATAAAATATATGGGATACATAAAATATCATAATGAGAGATAATGCACAAGAAAATTATACATAAAAAGTTCAAAGGTACTGCTATTAGTTTAGCTGTTATTCTAACTATTTTTAGTGGATGTGGAGGAAGTAACAATAATTCTTCTACTAAAAAAGATAATAATCAAACTAATAATCAAGAAAATAGTAACAATGAAACTAATGGTAAAGAGATATCAAGTTCAAAATTAGTAGCTGATGCCTATATTATAGGAAAAATGACAGAACCAGCAGAAGCTATATGTGGAGATAAAAAATATACAAGCAAACTTCAGATTGGGAAAAAAGGAAAATTAACTTTTCCAAAAGTTGATTTTAAACAAAATAGTAATTGTATTATTACTGTAAAAAAAGATAGTATATTAATGGATATAAATAATGATGGTATCAATAATGATACTAAAAAATTAACATTCAATTTAACAGCACCATCTAATGTAAATGTTATTACACCTATAACAACACTTTTAGTTCAGAAAATAAAAATGGGAAAAGATGTTAATCAATTAGAAAAATTAATATTAAATTTTGACCATATAGCAGAAATAGATAGAGTTGTTAATTTAAATGGTATAGAAAAACTTCAAATACAAAAACTTCTAATTTTAACAGAAATATTAAAAATATCTTTAGATAGTGGAGTTCCTATAAAACAAATAGGTGATATAAATTTAACAACCGTTTTAAATTCAACAGTTAATGAAGAATTTAAGAATTTCAATATTTCAAAAATCATTGAAACATTTCCATTATCTAATAATATAAAAGCCAAAGTAAAGGCTAAAACAGAAACTTTAAAAACAATAATAGCACTCTTAGATATATTAGATACAAACAAACTTAAGTTATCTACTTTTATGGTTAATATTAGTGATGGAGGAAAAAATATAATCGAATCACTAATTATTGCTTCAAAACTAAAATCAGATATACCTGATAATATATCATTAAGTGATATTTTAAAAATATTTGTTCGTAGTAAATATCAAAGTTCACTAGATACTATTACTATTATTAATATATTTACATCTATTAATGAAAATTTAAAAAAAATTAACAAAGGAAACTTTAATATTGTTCAAGTACAAATACCTAACTTTACTAATAATGAGATTAATAATATAACTAATATAGAAACTAACAACAATAATAA
>JALWDJ010000007.1 GCA_027014605.1 Campylobacteraceae bacterium | reverse complement strand
TTTTATTATAATATGTGAAATTATATAGTTTTTTTATTATATATAGATTAAATTAGGCATATATCAGCAATCTTATTTCTTAAATATTATTGTTTTTTGCTATAATTGAGATAAAGATTTAAGACACTCTGCATAGTACTTCAATTAAATGAAAAATCATTTGAAGCGTTGAGTGATAAATCTTTGGAGTTTAGAGGAAATGGTGGATTAAAAATAGATATGCACTATATTGAAGGTGGTTTTGATTATGTAAGTTTAGTTGGTTCAGTTATGAGTTTTAAACTAGCAGAGACAGATGAACACTATTTGGCATATAGCATATTTGAAGCGTTTGGAGATTTAGCAATCTCCACACTAAATCAGCTAAAGACTAAATTTAAAATCCATAACTTCATCATGCTTGGAGATATGTTTGACAATAGCGTATTGTATAGTAGAATCTTAAGTAAATTTGGTATGCAAAAGCCATATTTTTCAAAATCTTATGCATTAGATGATTAGACAAAGATTAACAATTACAGGAAAAGTTCAAGGGGTTGGTTTTCGCCCTTTTGTCTATAGAGTAGCAAAAAAATTAAATCTAAAAGGGTATGTCAAAAATAATACAAAAGGTGTTCAACTTGAAATTGAGGGGGTAAGCAAGGATATAGAGCTTTTTAAAAGTCATCTAAAAAAAGATTTGCCACCACTAGCAAAGATAGACAATATAGAGATAAAAGAGATAGAACCTCTTTATAGAGGACAGTTTAATATAATACAAAGTGATAATGAAGTTTTCACATCCAAAATAGCATCAATATCTCCTGATACTGCAATTTGTGATAATTGTAAGTTTGATATATTCCATGTCTTTAGATATAGTGGATATTTTGCTACAAACTGCACTAATTGTGGTCCAAGATACACTATTATCAAAACTGTTCCATATGATAGAGTCAATACCTCTATGAAAAATTTTACTCTCTGCTCCTCTTGCCAAAAAGATTATAAAGACCCAATGAATAGAAGGTATCACGCTCAACCTACTTGCTGTAAAAATTGTGGACCAGAATTGGAATTAATAATTAATAATGAAGAATTAAGAATTGATAAGGGAGATATTTATAAGAGTGTAGCAGAGTTTATAAAAGAGGGGAAGATTGGAGCTATTAAGGGGCTTGGTGGATTTCATATTGTTTGTGATGCTACCAATGAAATTGTGGTTCAAAAATTAAGAGATTATAAACATCGTCCAAATAAGCCATTTGCTATTATGTGCAAAGATATAGAGCAGGTTAGAGAGTTTGCAACAGTGAGTCAAAAAGAAGAGGAGTTATTAGTCAGCAAAGAGGCTCCAATAGTTATTCTTAATAAGAAAAAAAATCAAAATAGAATAGCTTTTAATATTGCTCCAAATATCCATAGAATAGGCTGTTTCCTACCATATACTGCTCTACATATTCTACTATTTGAGCATCTATCAAATCCCATTGTAGCCACAAGTGCAAATTTGGGAGGAGAGGCTATTATTACAATCAAAGAGGAGATAGAGAGCAGACTACCTTTTATAGACTTTATCTTAGATTACAACAGAGAAATAATAAATGCTATTGATGATAGTGTGGTGCAAATTGTCAATGAAGACATTTCAATCTTAAGATTAGCAAGAGGATATACCCCAAAAGAGATAATCTT
>JALWDJ010000006.1 GCA_027014605.1 Campylobacteraceae bacterium | reverse complement strand
TAGAAAGCTTCAAAATATAGTTTAATAGTGACTTTTTTGAAGTGGAATAGTGATGCAGGTAAAGAGTAGTTGTTAAATACTACTCAAACGATAAAGTAGAGATTTACAGATTTCTTAATACTATTTTGGAGATTTTTGTAGGTTTTTCTTGTCGGATAAAGTAGAGGCTTTATAGATTTAGATAGATTTTTAAAATCTATCTATACTTTTATATATTCTTTTCTTGTTAGAACTATAAATCATATTATATTTAAAAAAAATTTTTTATGGGTGGATTATTGTTAATCTATCAATATACAATCTCTGCATTTGCATATAGATTATCTATTTTATTTTGTAGAGCTTCAAGTACCTTTTTTCTTTTTAACATAAATTTTATTTTCTCTTTTGCATCTTTATAAGAGATTTTTCCAGCATGTTTTTTATTGAGGAGATATACAATATGATAACCATATTTAGTCTTAATAGGTTTTGTAATTAATGTTTTAGGTTTTGCTCTATATGCTATATTAAATAGATTAGCAGGTGCCATTCCCTCTCCAAACCAACCCATATATCCATTTTGTCTATGCTCTCTTGCTATTTTAATAAACTCTTTATCTAAATTATGAGCTCGTTTTAATTTAGCTATGATATTTCTTGCTTCCTGTTTTGTTTTAACTATAATATTCGCTATCTCTATTGAATTTGGATATTGAAATTTTTCTTGGTTGTTATAATAGAAATCTTTTACTTCTTGGTTAGTAACTCTTGCTTTTTGAAACTCTTTTTGTTGATATAGCATAAGTGCAATAGAGCCTTTAATATTTCTAATCTGTGCTTTTGTCAAGTTTTTACCAGATACTCTTTTATACTCCTTTTGAGCAATTCTTTTCTGTTTTTCAAAAGCTCTTTTAAACTCTGTATTATTAACTAAAGGACTCTTTAAAAGCTCTGCTTGAATTAATTCCTCTTTAATAAGATGTTCCATAAGATTTGCTCTTGTGGTATCGTCAAGCTTCTCATACCCTCTTGGGATAATTGAGTCATCAATTTTATGTCCATTAACTGTTACTAGTGTTTTACTAAAAAGTAGAGAACTAATTAGTATAATTACAAATATACTTTTTCGCATATTTTTCCCTTTTAATTTAATATATTTTGTAATTTTATCATATTAATCGACTGTTTCAGCTACAAATGTTTTTGTAACTTTTCCTCCAAATCTATAAACTCCATCTTCTAAACTAATATACAGCTCATCTCCAGAACGAGGAAATACCTTTACCATATCATCTAAAAGCCCCTCTTTATGGCATCTAACAAAAGAGGCAACCATTCCTGTACCACATGCTAGAGTCTCATCTTCTACACCTCTCTCATAGGTTCTTACAAATAGAGTATTTTTTTTTGGTTTACAGATATTTACATTACAATCATATTTTTCTCTTAACTCTCTAGCTATCTCTATATCAAAACTACTTATATCATCTCTAACTGCTACTAGATGAGGTACACCTGTATCTATTAGCCACCAGTTCTCTCCATACTCATCTATCTTAGTCTCAATAACTCTTGGTGGTATCATATCGCTAACTACATATAACCCATTAATAGTAGCTCTAATAACTCCTGCACCTGTTAGAAATTCAGCCTTTCCATCTCTTGAGATACCCTTCTCATGTGCAAAATGGGCTACAGCACGAGAGGCATTTCCACACATATTTGCTAAACTCCCATCAGAGTTATAAAACTCCCACTCAAAATCATAATCTCTATGTGGCACAAGCACAACTAAACCATCAGCACCAATACCATTTTGTCTATGACATAGCTTTTTTGCTAACTCTCTTCTATCTCTCTTTACTTTATCTATAAATAGTATAAAATCATTTCCATTTGCAGAGTATTTTGTAACTCTCATAGTTTTCCTTTTTTAATAGAATTATATCTATTTTTAATAAATAGTATAAAAATTAAAAGAGATGTAAGAATTAGTAGTATATTTCCAATAATATCATGAGCTAAATAGAAATAGTTTTTATCCTTAAGTACAAATTTAATTATTAACCATATTCTAAAAGTATTAATTATATTAATTATAATATATCCTAAAGTTATCCATACTATTTTATTTTTAATAGGTGATGAAAATGAAATAATTGATGCAAGTAACATAAAATAGGCAATTAATCCATTACATGCTCTCTCTATTATTAAACTATATCTACTATCTATAAAAATCTCATGAGATTTTATTAAATTATCTGGTAAGATTATAGATAGAAGATATGCAGTTAAATCTGTCTGTATAGATGAAATATATAGTATATTAAAATAGTATATAGTAAATAAAATAGCACTATTAAACAGATATAGAGAGAGAAATTTTTTCATAAAATAAGTTAGATAAGACAGAATGTCTTATCTAAAAGAAGAGATTAGTGTAAATCTCTCCATTGAGACTGTTTCCAAAGATATGCTAGAATTGTAAATATTACAAAGAAAGCAAGTACCCAAGGTCCAAGTGCATCTCTAGCTGGTTTACTAGGGTCACCTGTCTCCTCAAGATATGCCATAACTTTCTCTAATCCCTCTTTATCTAGTCCTGTTCGAGGCATTGCAGTACCTGGAAGTTGAGATTGAGGATTTTCAATAAATGTTTCTAAGAAGTGTTCACTTCTAGCTCTATAGATAATAGATAAATCTGGTGGAAGTTTACCAAGATAGTCAGCTAAAGCATTTTGCTCTTCTGCTACCTTTTGGTCATACTTCATTTTATCTATATCTTGCCCTGTTTTAATATTTGATTTAGTTTTAGGTATTTCACCAAGTTGTGTTAACTTACCATATCTATTTGCATGACATCTACTACAAGCTTCAATAAATGCCTCTTTTGGAGTAACTTCACCAGCTTTTTTAGCTTTTATATATGCTACTACATTTGCAATATCTTGGTCAGAAGATACCATACTCATTACTGCACCCATTGGGTGAGTTGCAGTATCTTTATATTTATGATCAACATTAGTAGCCATTGCAGGATTTTTAATAAGTGCAATTAAGAAGTTTTTATCATAAATTGCTCCTGCATGGTCAAGACTAGGTGGTGTAACTCCACCCATATTAGATGCACCTTTCATATGACAACTTGCACATGTGGAGTTGAAAATAGTTTCACCACTTGCTACATCTCCTTTTAGAGATGCAATTTTTTTAACATCTGCCCAAAATTTCTTTTTGACCTCTTTTTTATCTTTAGAAGCCTCCTCTATATCAGCTTTACCATCATATATTAACCCATGTCCCTCAACATGTTTATGCATTTGAGAATGAGCAAATGGTTCAACACCCCAATATAAGATAAGGGTAAAGATAACAACAATTCCTAATATTTTTAACTCTTTATTCATTCTATACCCCTTACAGCTTTTTCTCTAATTTAGTAATAATTGGTAGTGCAATCCATAGTGCAAAGAAGAGTAATGCTGCAACTAAACCAATTGTACTCCAAATACCTTGAGGAGGTAGTTTACCCATAAATGTTAATACAATCATATCAATTAATAGTAACCAGAACCAAACTTTAAATGCTCCTCTTCTACTCGCAGGTGCAACATTTGGACTTCTATCTAAAAATGGAAGTAGGAAGAAAATTACTTGTGCAAATCCAAATGCAATGAGACCTGGGTCAGTTGGGAATGGTCGAAGAATTTCATAAGACCATAAGAAGTACCATTCAGGATAGATGTGTGTTGGAGTTTTTAATCCATTTGCTGGATCAAAGTTAACAGGGTCCATTGCAAACTCAAAGTGGTAAAATACTAAATAGAAGAAGAATATAAAGTAAATACCCATAACAAATACATCTTTACTTAAAAATACTGGATTAAATGGTATAACTTTAGATTCAGCTTTTTTACCTTCTTTATATAGTCTAGCAGACTCTTCAAAATCTATCTCTTCACCATCTTGATTATTTACATGTGGAAGTCTCAGTGTTCCAAAGTGGAAAACAATTGCACCAATAATTACTAATGGCATAAGAAGTACATGAAGCATAAAGAAACGACCAAGGAATGCTTGTCCTGGAACATAATCTCCTCTAATCCACTCAACTAAACCATCAGCATGTAGTGAACCACCAGAGAATAGATTTGTAATAACCATACCAGCCCAATAACTCATCTGACCCCATGGTAACATATATCCAGAGAATGCTTCAGCTGAAAAGAGAACGAAAAGTAACATACCAGATAACCAAATAAGTTCTCTTCCTCTCTTATATGAACCATAATAGATACCTGTAAACATATGAATATAGATAATTAAAAAGACAACAGATGCACCAACACCATGAATATGTCTCCACAACCAACCATACCCAACCTCTGTCATAATTGTATAGTTTACACTATCAAATGCCAACTTTGTATTTGGTTGATAATACATTAATAAAAAGATACCAGAAATTAAAAGAATTCCAAACGTAGCAGCAAGAACCATACCCATTGCCCATAGAAAATTTATATTTTTTGGTATCCAATACTCAGTTGATAATACCCGTTTAAGAGTATCAATTGCTAATCTATCATTTAACCATTGATGGCTAAACGGTTTTGCATTTTCATCAAAATGTGCCATTCAACTCTCCTTATACTGGTAGTGTTATGCCATTGGCTAACATCTTTTTATATTCAGGTCCTTGCTCACCAAGAACTAATTTTGTTCCATCAATTTTAAATGGGGGAATATCTAATCCTCTTGGTGGTGGAGCTTTTGTTACCATTGCAGTAGAGTCATATTGTCCTCCATGACAAGCACATAAAAAACCCTCTTTAGATGGGTCATAACCAGGGATACAACCAAGATGTGTACATAGCCCAACTGCTACCATATAGTAATCATTTCCAATTTTAATAAGTCTATCTATCTCTTTGGATTTTTTAGCTTTAGCTACCATCTCTTTAGACTGTTTTAAAACGAATATAGGTTTACCCCTCCATTTCTCTGTTACAAGAACATTCTCTGGAGCATCTTTTAAATCTATGGTTGTAAAACCAGCAGCTTTAACACTTGGAAGTGGGTCCCAAGTCTTTTTCATAGCATATAAAGCACCGATACCACCCAAAGCAGTAAAACCACCTAGAGCCATACCCATAAAATCTCTTCTATTGCTCATACCTTTCCTTTTACATTAATTTACTTCCAATTATTACAGAAGAAAGTTTAAGTTTTACTATAAAAATAAGTTATTTTTAGTTTTAAAAGCAATAATTTTACTATCATGCACTATTAAGTGACAATCAACAATTTTATTTAACAATAAATGTTTATACTATTTTATGTTAAAATTTTTAATTGTTGAAATGTTTAAATTTATTAATTTTTTTTGAAACAATTATATTTATATATATCATAAGTTTAAATAGCTATCATCTTTAAAATATCTATTTTTATATGAATTTGAAAGTTTTTCTATATAATTCTGAACTTTTATTTAATATGAGGATAAAATGAAATATTTAGAGGATTTAGAGAAAATTTGCAGGATAAATTCATTTACACAAAATAAAAAAGGTGTTGATAGAGTTGGTAAACAGATGAGAGAGTGGCTAGAGAATATTGGATTTATAACTGAGGTTCATGAAAGAGCCTTAATTGGTAACCATCTTCTTTTTTTATCACCTAAAACCGAAGGAAAAAAGATACTTCTATTAGGACACAATGATACTGTATTTCCTGAAGGAACATTTGAAGAGTTTACTCAAGATAGTAATTGGGTATATGGAGCTGGAGTATGTGATATGAAAGGTGGTAATATTGTTGCACTTGAGGCTCTAAGAAATATATATAAAAAAAATGGAAAAATAGAAAATATTGATTTTCTTCTAGTAAGTGATGAAGAGAGTGGAAGTGATGACTCTAAATACCTTACAGTAAAAATTGCAAAAAATTATGACTACTGTTTTGTATTTGAAGCAGGTGGAAAAAACTTGGAACTTGTAACAGGCAGAAAAGGGGTTGGAACTTTTACTATTCGCATAAAGGGTAGAGCATCACATGCGGGAACGAGTTATACAAAAGGTATAAATGCAAATTTAGAGGCAAGTTATAAGTTAATAGAGCTTACAAAACTAACAAATCTAAAGGTTGGAACTACTGTTAATGTTGGTATGATTAATGGAGGAATTGGTGCAAATACTATTAGCCCTAGTTGTGAGCTAAAGGTTGAGATTAGATATAAGAGTAATAGTGAAAGAGATAGACTTTTAGATGAGTTAAATAGAGTTACAGATAAATCTTTTGTAGAAGGAACTAAATCTAAATTAGATGGATTAATCCAAAGAGATGTAATGGAGACAACAGATAGACAGATAGAGCTTATTAAAAAACTTGAAGAGATTATAAATAGTAAAATTTTAACAGAGGAGAGAGGTGGAGTTAGTGATGCTAATGTAGTAGCCTCTTGTGGAGTGGTTACTCTTGATGGATTTGGACCATTTGGAGATGGTGACCACACTGTAAGAGAAAGAGCGTTAAAGAGTAGCTTTAAGAGTAGAATAGATTTAATGAGTAAGATATTAGATTATCATCAGAAACATAAAACAATAGTATAAAAAGGAGAGAATTATGAGAATATTAACAGGAATACAAGCTTCAGGTAGACTTCATATAGGGAACTATTTTGGAGCAATGAAACCAATGATAGAGCTTCAAGAGAGTGGAGAACTTTTTACATTTATTGCAAATTACCACTCACTTACAACATCAAAAGATGCAAAGCTTCTTAAAAAGCTTACACTAGAGGCTGTAATTGATTATCTATCATTGGGGATTGACCCAAACAAAACAAATTTTTGGGTACAGAGTGATGTTCCACAAGTATTAGAGCTATACTGGATACTATCCAAATTTACACCAATGGGACTATTAGAAAGAGCACATAGCTATAAAGATAAAATATCAAAAGGTATATCTGCTAACCATGCACTATTTTCTTATCCTGTACTTATGAGTGCAGATATATTACTATTAGATACAAATAGAGTTCCTGTTGGAAAAGACCAAATTCAACATATAGAGATAACAAGAGATATTGCAATTAAATTTAACAATGAGTATGGTGAGATTTTCACACTTCCTGAATATGTGGTAAATGATGAGGTTGCTATTATCTCTGGGATTGATGGACAGAAGATGAGTAAAAGCTATGATAATGCTATAGATATATTTATGGAGAGTGAGAAAAAACTTCAAAAGAGATGTAATAAGATTATAAGCTCATCAACTCCAATGGGAGAGCCTCTAGAGTATAAAGGGTGCAATATATATAATTTAGCTTCACTATTTTTAGATGAAGAGGGGAAAAAGGAGCTTCAAGCAAGATATAAATCTGGAAAAGAGGGATATGGACACTTTAAAAAATATCTTAAAGATTTAATATGGAATGAATTTAGAGAAGCTAGAGAGAAAAGAGAATACTACTATAATCATATTGATGAGGTAAAAGATATTTTAAATGATGGAGCTAAAAGAGTACAAAAGATAGCTAATAGAAAAATTAATATAGTAAGAGATGCTGTTGGTATAATATAAAAAAATACTTTTTAACCTATTTTAATATGATTGGTTGTATAATATTAGACATTGGCAATTTAATATTTTAAGCTTAAATATAGAGGGGAAAGCTTATAATAATATAAAATATTATAATTATATTAATTTAGGAAGAAAAAATGAAAAAAATATATATATTATTACTATTAATTTTAAATATATTAAATAGCTCAACAGTCTATGAAGATGGCGAAGATGGAAAAGCTAATGATTGGAGAGTTCAAGGAGATGGAGAAGAGGCTAAAAATATATATAGCCCCTCTTTAGATAGTAGAGTTATTAGGTTAAAGGGTAATGGAGGACCTTGGATACTTGGTGCAGTCTCTGGACATTTAGCTTGGAATAATAGAAAAGAGAAATATATATCTTGGAAAATGGTTATGGGTAGTAGATATACTGTCTATATTCCAGTTACAACTAAAAATGGGACTAGATATCTATTCTATAATGATTTACCAAAAAGGATTTTAAGACATGGAGTAAAAGGGGGAATTTTACACGGTTTAGGTGGATATGGACATAGTGAATATAAAAATGTATGGCGTACATATACAAGAGATTTAGAGACAGATTTAAAAGATTCTGAACCAAATAATGAGCTTATTTCAGTTAATGGATTTATATATAGTGGTGCTGATGTATCTTTAGATAATATTTTGCTATATAATCCAGAGGAGAGTGTTTATGAAGATGGTACAACTCCTAATAGATGGATAATTTCAGATAACATTCCTAGTGGAGCTACTATTAGCTCTATTGATGACCCACAAGGAGAGCATGTCCAAGGAAAAGTTATAAAATTGGATGGTTCAGGATTAGATAATGCTTATAGATTAAACTTTAGTAACTCTAAAGATAGTATTATTCAGTGGAAGAGTAGATTTTATGAAACCTACTCAGTATCTTTAATAGTTCAAACACAAAAAGGAGAGAGAGAGTTATTATATACAAATAGTAATAACTATAGACCAAGTGGTGGATTAAAAAATAATGGTTATACAATATGGCATGAGATGGGTGGTCGTTCATTAATTGGACAAAATGGTTGGGAGCAAAGAAGAGATTTTGGAGCTGTAAATGATTTTTGGCAAACTGTTACAAGAGATTTAAATCAAGATATAAAAGATTTTGAGAGAGATAATGAGTTTATCTCTATAAGCTCATTTGAGGTTAGAGGAAGTGGTTTAATTGATGATATAAAAATGATATCAAGACCAATAATTATTGACCCTAAAAAAGATATTATTTATGAAAATGGAGAAGATGGTATATCAAAATGGCATATTTATGATAATACTCCAGCAGGTGCAACTATATCCAATATTATAGATAATTCAAAAGGGAGAGTCATTGCTTTTAATGGTAATGGTTTTGAGAATGGATATGAAATTGGTGCTAGAAGAGGTAGCGGTAAATGGAATAATATAAACCATAAAGCGATTAGTTTTACCATAAATTTTAATGAATATTATACTATATATATAGCAGTTGATACAACTAATGGAGTAAGATATTTAACTTATGAGCCAAGAGATAGTAATAGAGGAGTTATAAATAGTTATATTAGATTTGGAATTGGAGCTAATACAATGGATGGAACTTGGAGAACTATAAATAGAAATCTTGAAGATGATTTGCATAAATTTGAACCAGATAGTGATATTTTAGCTATTAATGCACTCTTAGTTAGAGGAAGTGGAAAAATTGATGATATAAAAACTATGTTAACCTATAAAACTATTATATATGAAGATGCAGAAGATGGAAAGATAGATAGATGGAGTTTTTTTGAACATGCTTCACATGGTGCTACTATAACAAATATATTTGATGAAAATAGAAGTAGTAGAGTTATATCTCTTCATGGTTTAGGTAAAGCAGATGGATATATATTAGGTTCAACTCCATGGGATAATCACATAAATAAAAGTTTAAAGTGGAGTATGAGATATGGAGAGAGCTTTACAATATATATATCTGTTCAGACAAAAAATGGAAGAAGATATTTAACATATACTCCAATAGATAATAATCGAGGATTAGTAGGTTCATATATCCTTATAGGATTGGGTTCAAATATTATAGACAACTCATGGCATACATTTACGAGAGATTTAAATGCTGATATTAAAAGTACAGAGCCTGATAATGAGCTTATTGCAATTGATAGTTTTATAATTAGAGGAACAGGACTTATAGATGATATTGAAGCATTTTAGATTTATAGCTCTCTTAATAGTGCTAATCTCTAATTTAAATAGTAAAACTGTTATAGAAAATGGAGAGGATAACTCAACTACCAAATGGAGAGTAGTTGAGGGTAGTTCAGATGATATATTAAATATGTATGATAGTGAACTTAAGAGTAGAGTAGTTGAGTTTAATGGAGGAGGTTCATATAAGCTTGGTGCAACAGGTGGAAGTAAGGCTTTAAATATTAAAGGTGAGACAACTATCTCTTGGAAAATGAAAGTAACTATACCATATACAATATATATTTTAACTCAAACCACAGAAGGACTTAGATATATATTTTATGTTAGTACTCCAAGTCGTGGATTAAAACATGGTTTTTTAAATGGTATTCATCATGGTTTAGGTAAAGCTACACTTAATGGAAGGTGGAAAACTATTACAAGAGATTTAAGCTCAGATTTACATGATGCAGAACCAGATAATAGAATTATCTCCATAAATGGAATTATTATTAATGGTGGAAATGGAATAAGAGTTGATGATATTACTATATATACTCCTGAAGAGAAGATATATATAAATAACTATATAGAGGTTAATAACTCATATAAACTAAATATTAATAGTGAATACTTTAAGATATTACAGTGGAGATTTAAAGATTTTGGAACTCCAGAGATATTAGATAGAAGAGGAATTATTAGAGATAGAGATATTTTTGAGTTTAAAATTCACACAACTACAACTAATGGTAAAAGAGATTTAATCTATACTTTAGGAGAGGATAATTTAGGATTAATAGAGAATAATAGAACAATACATCATGCTTTAGGTGATGATAGGGTAATCGGTTCTGTATGGGTAGAGAACTATCCTGCAAACTCTCTTGGTATGCCTCAAGCTATTACTAGAGATTTAGATGAGGATATAAGAGACTTTGAGCCAAATAATCATCTATTAAAAATTGACTCTTTTGAGGTTAAAGGTAGTGGTAGAGTTGGATATATTAAACTACTATCTAGCGTAGATACAAATCTGTCTAAAATAAAAAAATCTAATAGCACCTCTAACTCTTCTGATAACTTACCATCTGAAAAAGAGATAAACAATGTAGGTTTTAAAATTCAATATCTATTTTTATATCTCCTATTAACTCTTCTATTTCTTAATAGAGAAAAATATTTTAAGAAAGGCTAATTATGAGTGAAAATCTGGTCGGTGATAATATAGTTACAAAAAATGCAGGTTGGAAGTTTTCAGGTAAAATGGTAGAGGATTTTGAGGAGCATGTAGCAAAATCTGTCCCTCTCTATGATGAAGGGCATGATATTATCTTAAAGATAAGTGACTACTTTGTAAAAGATGACTCTGTATGTTATGAGATTGGAACATCAACAGGTATTTTATCTTATAAGTTGGCAGATAGATTTAGAGATAGAGATGCAAAATTTATCGGTATAGATATAGAAGAGGATATGATAAAGATTGCTAAAGAAAGATATAAACTAAATAATCTGAAATTTATATGTAATGACATATTAGATTTTCACTTTGAGCCATCTGACTTTATAACCTCATACTATGTAGTTCAATTTATCCGTCCAAGTCATAGACAACTTCTTATAGATAAAATCTATAGTAGTCTAAATTGGGGTGGTGCATTTTTATATTTTGAAAAGGTTAGAGCTCCTGATGCTAGATTTCAAGATATTATGACAGGAGTCTATAATGAGTATAAACTAGAGCAGGGTTATACTCCCGATGAGATTATACAGAAATCAAGAAGCCTAAAAGGTGTATTAGAGCCATTTTCAACTCAAGGTAATATTGATATGTTAAAGAGAGCAGGTTTTATAGATATTATGACTGTTGCAAAGTTTGGGCCTTTTGAGGGCATTTTAGCAATTAAGTGATGAAAAATCTAATATATACAGTAAAGTGGTTAATTAAACGACCACTTTTTCTACATAAAGAGTTTAAAAATCTATATCAAAAGATACTCTATCAACCACAATCACAATTTCTATTAAGTAGTTATGACCCATTAATATGCCCATTAGAGCCAATTAAATTTTATAGCTTTATTGGAAGAGTTGGATTTGCATCTAAAGAGTTTATAGCACTAATATCTAATGGGATTTTTTTTAAAAAGAGTATCCTATTAGATGGATTTGATAATATAGATTTAAAAGAGATATATATAGGCAAAGATAATACTCCACACCCTAAACCCCCTCTAGTAGAGTTAGAAAAAACTAAAGAGATAGATAATAGTATATTTTTAACTATTGAGAAGTCATATTCCCTAGCAGATACCAAAGACCCAGATAGATTTGATAGAGCATCTTGGTGGGAAGAGATGAGTAGAAGATTTAGAGATGAGCTATTTAATAGTAATGGAGAGATAAATAGAGAGTATCTAATTAACTTTAGAGGTATAAAAGAGTTACCTGCAAATATTGTAAAAGATCAATTTTTAGTAGTAAATAGAGACTTTGGATACTATATCTCATACTTAAAAGCTATAGATTTAGTTTTAGAGTATCATAGACACGCAAAAGTTGTAAAAAAAGAGATACTATTTTCTTTATCAGAGAGTTATGCAGGAAATAATTTAGCAGTTCACTATAGAGGTATTAGATTAAGCATTAGAGTTTTATTTCATTCTATTATGGTAGATAATATATTAACCAATACCAATTTTAATAGTAGAGTTACTATATGGGAGATAGGTTCAGGTTATGGGGGATTAGCTAGAATTTTAAAAAACTATATTCCTAATAGTTGTCATATTATATTAGATTTACCTGAGACTCTAGTCTATGCCTCATATTTTATTGCTTATAATTTTCCAGATAAGAAGATTGCATATCTTAGTGATATTATAGATAGATTAGATAGCTTTAATGAGTTAATAGATGAGTATGACTTTATAGTTATTCCACCTTGGGTTAGCAGATATATTCCAAATAGTAGTATAGATTTAGTTATAGATACATACTCTCTAAGTGAGATGTCAAAAAGCTATGCCAAATACTACTTAGAGCATATAGATAGAACTCTAAAGGTAGGAGGCTACTTCTACTCTATTAATAAAAGATTTAAGAGAGAAGATGATAAATTAGCATTCTATGAGTGGAGATTTAATAGTAAGTTTACAACTATACTATATGAGTATAGTAAATATATCCACCCTCAATGGTTAGGAAAAAAGATTGATTAAGGTATAATCCATTCTAAAATATTTATAGAGGTAAGATTTGAAAAAAGCAATAGTTACAGGTATTACAGGACAAGATGGTGCATATTTAGCAGAGTTACTTTTAGATAAAGATTATATAGTTTATGGTACATATAGAAGAAGTGCATCTGTTAATTTTTGGAGAATAGAGGAGTTAGGAGTTAGAGACCACCCAAATTTACATCTAGTTGAGTATGATTTAATTGACCAATCAAATACTATTAGAATGGTATCTGATATTAATCCTGATGAGATATATAATCTAGCTGCACAGAGTTTTGTGGGTGTATCATTTGCTCAACCTATAGCAACTGCCAATATTACAGCTCTTGGAGTGGTTCATCTACTTGAAGCAATACGAATAGTAAATCCAAAGATAAAACTATATCAAGCAAGTACATCAGAGATGTTTGGACTGGTTCAAGAGATACCACAGAGCGAAAAGACTCCATTCTATCCTAGAAGTCCCTATGGAGTAGCAAAACTATATGCCCACTGGATGGTTATTAACTATATGGAGGCGTATAATATATTTGGGTGTAGTGGAATTTTATTTAATCATGAGAGTCCACTAAGAGGTAGAGAGTTTGTTACAAGAAAGATAACAGATAGTGTAGCTAAGATAAAACTTGGAAAATTAGACCATATTGAGCTTGGAAATATGGACGCAAAAAGAGATTGGGGATATGCTAAAGATTATGTAGAGGGTATGTATCTAATGCTTCAAGCCAAAACTCCAAAGAGTTATGTTTTAGCTACAAATAGAACTACAACTGTTAGAGATTTTGTAAAGATGTCATTTAAAGCTATTGATATAGATATAGAGTTTAGAGGCAGAGGAGAAAATGAGGTTGGAGTAGATAGTGCAACAGGTAAAACCTTAGTGAAGGTTAATCCCAAATTCTATAGACCAACAGAGGTAGATTTACTTATAGGAGACCCACAAAAGGCTAAAGATGAACTTGGTTGGGAGGCTAAAACGAGCTTAGAGGAGCTATGTAGTATGATGGTAGATGCTGATTTAAAAAGGAACAGAATTGGATTTAGTTTCTAATAGAGTTCTTATTATAGGCATAGATAGCTTTACAGGTAGATACCTCTCAAAATATCTTAAAGATAGTGGATATAGTCTATATGGAACAAATAGAAAGAGTTGTAATATTAGGGAAAAAGAGAATATAAAAAAGATATTAATAGATATAAGAGCAGAGTATATTATTCTTTTAGCAGGAGTTGCCTCTCCTGCTTATGGAGATATTAGTGCCTTTTATAATATAAATACTATTGGAGCTATAAATCTCTTAGAGTCTCTAGTTGAGCTAAATATGCAACCTAAAAAGATAATACTAGCTAGTAGTGCTACTGTATATGGAAACTTAGGCGTAGAAATACTTGATGAGTCTCTATGTCCAAAACCTGCTAATCACTATGGAGCTAGTAAATACTCTATGGAATCTATGGCCTCTAACTATTTTAATAGATTAAATATAATTATTACAAGACCATTTAACTATACAGGTATAGGGCAGAGTTTAGAGTTCTTAATACCAAAAATTGTATATCACTTTAAAGAGACGAGAGAGACTATAGAGTTGGGCAATCTCGATGTTAGTCGTGAATTTAATGATATATATTTTGTCTGTGAAGTCTATAAGAGGCTATTAGAGAGTAATTTTAATTCAGAGATTGTAAATATCTGTTCAGGTAGGGAGATTAAACTTTTAGATATTTTAAATATAATGAGTGATATAGCAAAATATAAGATAGAGATAAGAGTTAATCCAAAATTTATTAGAAAAGATGAGATAAAGACTCTAAAGGGTTCACCTAAAAAGCTATACTCCCTTATAGGTAGAGTTAAACAGAGAGATTTAAAAGAGACTCTAAAGGATATGTTTGAAGCCTAAACTTCTAATAGATACTATCCCCCTACTCTCACCACTTACAGGGATTGGGAAATATGTTTATGAGGTATCTAATGCTATATCTAAGATAGAGAGTGGTTTCGATATAGATTACTTTTATGGATACTACTCCAAAGAGCTAATTAGACCCACAACAAATCAAAATATTAAAAATTTAAAGGCTACTATAAATAGATTTCCTGCTATTAAGAGTCTGGCAAGAGAGGCACTTTTTATATCTAGCAGACTATTTGCAAAAAATTATGATATATATTGGCAACCAAATTTTATACCACATAGAGGAGTTAAAGCTAAAAAGATAGTAACAACTGTTCATGACTTCTCATTTCTATTATATAGAAAGTATCACCCTAAAGAGACTCTAAGATATTTTGATAATAACTTTTTTAAAAATATATATAGAAGTGATACAATTATTACAGGCTCATATTATACAAAGGGTGAAATATTAGATAGATTAGATTTCAGAGAGGAGAATATAAGAGTTATATATCATGGAGTTGACCATAATATATTTAGAGTCTATAAAGATATAGATTTTAAACTGTCTAAAAAGTTTATCTTATCTGTTGGAAGTATAGAGCCTAGAAAAAATCTATTAGGACTACTTAAAGCATATAATCTATTAGATAAGAGATTAAAAGATGAATATAAGTTAATATTGGTTGGTTTTAGAGGTTGGGAAAATAGAGAGATTATGGAATTAATAGAGCAAAATAGTAAAAATATAGACTACTTAGGATTTATCTCAACAGAGGATTTAGCAAAAGTTTATAATTTAGCCTCATGTTTTATATATCCCTCTTTCTATGAGGGCTTTGGATTACCTATTGTTGAAGCTATGGCTTGTGGAACTCCTGTAATATCTTCTAATAACTCCTCACTTCCTGAAATTGGAGGTGATGCCGTAATCTATGCTAACCCCAATAGTGTAGAGGATATTAAAGATAAGATAGAACTACTATTAAATAGTGCAGATTTAAGAGAAGATTTATCTAAAAGGGGATTAGCTCAATCTAAACTATTTAGTTGGGAGAAGTCAGCTAAAGCTCATTTAGATAGTTTTATAATCTGATTATTCTAATATCAGCACTATTTTTAAGTTTATCTACGAAGTTCTTAACTGCTTTTACTCTCTCTTCTGCTAACCATGCCATAGCAACTCTATTTTTAACACTTTCAAATCCTTCAACTCTTTGAGTTGATTTAGATTTTACAAAATATGCTACAAATCCTCTACCTGTATTAATTGGTTTAGTAAAACTCCCTTCTGGTGTAGAGTTTATTATATTAAATAGTTTTGGATTTATATCACTACTACTTACTAATATACTCTCCTGTTTAACTCCATCTATAACTCTCATAGGATTTTGTATCGCTTCTCGAAGTTTTCTTGATGAGTTACTAGAGTATACAATAAGACTAAGTTGAGATGTTGGAGTATCTGAAGAAAATTTATCTTTATGAGTTTCATAGTAGAGTCTTAAATCATTATCTGTTGGTCTTTGTATTTTAGAAGCTATATTTAGAGTAAAAAATTTCTCTTTTTTAATTTCTATCTCTAACTGTTTTTTATAACTATCCCAACTCAATCCTCTTTTTGCTAACATCTCTCTCATCTGCTCTCGTGTTAATCGTCTAGCTTGTGCAATCTGCTCTATCTTAGCATCAATCTCTTCAGGAAATACAGTAATATTTGCTTTTTCTATAGCACTTTTTTCTAATCTGTCTTTAATTAGAGCTTCAACAGATGCCTTTTTTGACATATTTAATTTTGCTTGAACTGCCTTTATCTCTAGTGTTGTAATTGGTTCACCATTAACATCAATTGCAATAGCATCAATAATTTGTGCATTAATATTTACAATACTAAATAGTACTACTATTATAAATCTTTTCATATATTATTATCCTTTCTATTTTAAATATATTTTATCACTAAGCTCTTTTAGATTTAAATCAACTTTTACCTCTGGAAAAAATGGTGTCTCTTTATCTAATTTTATATTTTTAAATACTATCTTATAGTCTTTTAAACTATCTTTTATCATTTTTTTCACTCTATAGAGAGATGATATTTTATCGACTAATATACCCTTTATCTCCGGCATATTAGCAATAAAAATTTTCCCCTCGGTAAATGGTTTTAACTCTTCTACCTTTAATCCTCTATTGGTTGCTACTGCATTTATAAAGTTTTCATAGGTTGGTTTTAGAAGATTTTTTATAATATACTCTCTATTCTCATCATCTATTTTAGCTAACATTGAGATTGGTTTTTTAAATTTTCCTTGGGCTAGATAGTCCTCTTCAATTCCAACTTTTTTTGCTAACTCCTCTAAATTGTAGTGAGGCATAATAACACCAATAGAGCCAACTATAGCATTTTTATTTGCAATTAAAGGTTTTATAGCTGAAGCTATATAGTATCCTCCACTTGCTGCCATTGAGTCAACATACATAGTTATATTTTTATCTTTTTGATAATCTTTTAGATACTCACTAAGCTCTTCACTAGCAGTTGGGGACCCCCCTGGAGAACCCATAATAAATAAAACTGCCTTATAGGATTTATCTTTACGGATTTTATCCATCTCTTCCATAACTTTTGTTGTAAACTCTTCAGTTACAGGTTTATCATATCTAATAACAGCTACTCTATTTTTAGATGTATCTACACTATCAAATAGTCCCATTTTTGCAAAATATAATGCAACAAATAAAATTTCAGCTATTAAGATAACTCCAACTATCCAAGCCTTTAGTCTGCCAATAAATATCTTCTGTTTTAAAACCTTAATTTCATAATCTTTAATATCTCTCAATCAATACCCTTTCTAATAAAATAGTATAATATCAAAAAAATCTTTATAAAGGTACTTTTTGAAAAATATATCTATATTTGGAACAAGTAGTGATGCTGGAAAATCTACTCTAACATTTACAATAGGAAAAATAATACAGAAATTAGGATATAGTATAGCTCCATTTAAGGCTCAAAATGTATCTAATAATGCAGTCGTTGCAGATGATAATAGTGAAATAGCAGTAGCTCAATATTTTCAAGCAGAGATTTTGGGAGTTTCAACATCATATCATCTAAATCCTATATTACTAAAGTCTGGTAGAAAAAGCTCTGCTTCACTAATTATTAATGGAAGGAGTGTAATAGACAAAGATGTAAGAGAGTACTATAGAGATTTAGATGAGTTAAAACCTATTGTAAAAGAGGCATTTAGTTATTTAGATAGTAGATATGATTGTATTATTGCTGAAGGTGCTGGTAGTCCTGTAGAGCTTAATCTAATGGATAAGGATTTATCCAATATATATATAGCTAATGAGTTCAATACTAAGATTATTTTAGTAGCAGATATAGAGAAAGGTGGAGTATTTGCATCTATCTGGGGAGTATATAATCTATTACCATCTAAGTTAAGAGATAATGTAATAGGTGTGATTATTAATAAATTTAGAGGTGATTTAAGCCTATTTGATAGAGGCGTAGAGATTATAGAAAAAGAGTTTAAGATACCTGTTTTAGGAGTATTGCCATATACCCCTTTTAATTTAGGATTTGAGGACTCTCAATCTCTAATAAATTATACTCAAAAGAGTAGAAAAGGAGCTAAGCGAGTAGGAGTTATTGCATACCCTACAATGAGTAACTATAATGATTTTGAGCCATTAATAGCTGATGAGAATATATCTTTAGAGTTTATAAAGAGCAATATTAATTTAGATAGTTTTGATTTAATTATATTGGCAGGTTCAAAGCTTGTAGTAAGAGATTTAGAGTGGTTAAAAGAGGTTGGACTATTTGGAAGATTAAAGAAGAGTAGAGTTGATATTTTAGGAATTTGTGGTGGATATGAGATGATGTTTAATAGGCTTATAGATAAAAACCATATTGAAGGAGATAAGGAGATAGTAGATGGGTTAGGGTTTATTGATGATGATATTATATTTCAAAAAGAAAAAATAGTAAAAAGAACAGTCTATAATATATTTGGCAAAGTTATTAATGGATTTGAGATACACCATGGAGTTAGTAGAAAATATCCAATATATTATGAGAGAGATAATATTAGAGGTACTTTTGTGCATGGAATATTTAATAGTAAAAAATTTATGGAGTACAAAAAGCAAACTATAGATAGTTTTATATCTAATATAGAGAGTAGATTAAATGTGAAAAAAATCATAGAAAAAATTATCTAATCTAAATAGATATTAATAAAAAAACAAGTAAAGCTAAGATAAACTTATAGAATTTGATATAAAAAGGGATAAAAATGAAGAAAATTATATTTTTAACAACAGCTCTTATATTTATGGGTTGTGAAACAGGGGTACAAAATAAAAAAACTACAGATAAAAAGATAGAAGATAGTGGAAAATCTGGTATTGTAGTAGATAATAAGAGAAGTTATAAACCATATATACCTAAAAATTCTGAAATTAAAAAGATTTTTTCAAACTCTGGAACTCCAGGGTACTATATTCAAGTAGGATATTTTAAAGAGAGAAAACCAACAAATGAGTTTCTTAATCGTATGAAGTTTTCTCAATTGCCATATATTTTATTAAAAAAAGGGACAGGAGAGTATGCATTAGTTGGACCATATGTATCTTATAATAAAGCAAATGAGATATTGGGAAGTGCAAAAGATTTTGTAACATCTAGTGCATTTATTGTAAAATTAGTTCGTCCATAATAGAAAAAAAAGGTTAAGTAACTGTTACAGAAAATCTTATATTTTCTAAAAAAATCTAATATATTTTAACATTTTTTAAGATACTTATATATATAATTCTACTTAGAGAGTTATGAAACTCTCTAAAAATGTAATTTAAAATGATATTTTATCTCTTTTTTACCTAATGAACTTAAAGGTGTTCGAGGTAATTTAAATATTTGACAAAATTACATTAAAATTTTGGGTGGATTATGTCTTGTAGATTAAAAAAGTGCTAACGAGTTCCTTCTATTAAATAGAAATCTTCAATATGAGATTAATAGTGTCTCTGTTTGAAGTGGAATAGTGATGCAGGTAAAGAGTGGCTATCAAGTGCTACTCAAACGATAAAGCAGAGATTTACAGATTTCTTAATACTATTTTGGAAATTTTTGTATGTTTTTCTTGTCGGAGTGAGTTTATTGTAGAGCCTGAACTTCACTCTCCCAAATCATAGATTATGGAAGAGGATTGCGAATTATATTTTGTTCAAAACTATAAATCAGAAAGCCTTTCAAATTCAGATTTGTTGGAATCTCCTAATTAGGAAGCCTCTAGCTTTTTAGCTAAAGGTAGTTCACCTAAAAATTAACTAATCCTTTAATTGTATTAATTAACATACTCTTTTCTTTAACATTAGGTAATTCTTTTCCAATTTCAGTAGTCGTAATTACTGAGCGACCTAAAACTCTCTTAGTTCCATCTTTTAATCTAACACCCCAATAGTTGTGCATAATAATTGGTTGTCCATCTTTTTGTCCTAAATATATTGTAACATGTCCAGGGAGTACTAAAAGAGAGCGACAAGGTTTTCCATAGGTTAATATTGTCTCTTTTTTCTCCTCTTTGCTCATACCTTTTAGTGATAAATAATCCCCACTTTTTGCCTGTTGTTTTGAGTTTCTAGGTAAATATATACCAAATGGAGCAAAAAAATCTCTTGTAAATGTAGAGCAGTCTCTAGTTTTTAGTTTTCCACCCCACCCATAAGGCTCTCCTATTAATTGTTTGCCTATATATGCAATATTGAATTGATTAAACTTTATTGGTTTTTTTACAAGAATATTAATATCTTGAGGTTCAACCTTTTTCATATAAGCATAACCTTTCTCATCTTTAAGTGCTACGAAATACTCATTTGTATCTACATGCATAGGAAAAATTGTACCAAGTTTAATAAGTGAAATCTCTATACCATCATCTATAAGTTTAAGATTATCTGTTGTTGTAATTGCAAATCTTTCTGTTTGAAACTTCTCTTTAAATTGTGGTGTTACAAAGGCTATATTTTCTACTTTTATCCAACCAAAAGCAAATGGAGTCTTTACGAATACCCACTTTTTATCTTTTGAGTAGTGAGATATAAATATAGGTGTATTTATATAAACAGAGCTATTTTGATTATAATCAAATGGAAATCCCTCTCCTGTTTGATGTATATTATAATAGAACTCTTCATCTGTAGGATATAATTTTAAGTCAGAGTGTTTTATTATAATGGCATCCCTATTTATAGACTCATAAGCTTTGAAATTTGAGTTTTCAATTTCTCTTTTAAACCATTTTTTAGATATTTTTGTACCATCTATTCTATACATCTGTTTTTTAGCATACATAAACTGCCAAGTTTTTTCTCCCTCACTTAGCCCCATACTAGATATATTCCAAGGTTTAAAAAACTTCTCATTATACTCTCTATCATAATTAAGTTGTTCTTCTCTTGACATATACTCTGCTTGTTTTGAAAACTCTGTTAGGTTTTGAGGAATTTCAATTGTATCTTTTACATCATTTGATGGCATATAATCAATATTACTTTTCTCTCTTTCTCCTTTAATTAAGATTGTATTAGCTACAATAGAGTTAACTATTATAGCAATTAGTAATATAATTTTTTTCACTATATTTCCTTTTTATAATTAACTATTTTTTTTTCTTAATTATAATCAAAAATATAAAATTTGTATATAGAAAATATTAGTTTAGGAGGAAAAAAGATACTTTTAAAACAGCTATTATTTGGACTTTTAGAAAGATTATTTAAAAATATTTAAAATAGATAAAATATGTTTTATAGGTAGAAATTATTAAATTCTACTTATAAATATAATTAATATATAAATTTTAAACCTCCATAAAATCCATTGTTAAACACATAGTTTTTATCAAAAGAGTAACCTGTAATAATATTTCTATATCCAGCGTATATTTTGATATTTTCTATCATCTCAATATCTCCAGATACTCTAAATTCACTATAACTATTAGAATCACCAAATGCTAATGCACCAGGGGCATATAATATTTTACCTTCTAATGATATAGGAGGGATATTAAACATTAATGGAGGAAATTTATAGTGTACCATACCCATAAGAGGAACTGCTGAAAACCATTTATCAATACCTTTTCTATTATCTTCTGCTTTACTTAAAATAAGTTTTGCACCAAAAGTAAGCTCTACTCCATCAACTCCTTCAAGTCTATTTGTAGCACCAATTCCAACACCAGCTAATTTTGAATTTTTTATATCATTATCAATATTAATAAAATTAAAATCACCTAAAAATATTGTACTGCTAGTCTGTAACATAGCTAAATTTCTTGAATCAAGTGTTCCCTCTATCTCTAAATCATCTCTGTTTACATTTACACCTACACCACTATCTGCATATAGAACTCCATATAAAATTAATAGAGTTATTACTATTTTTTTTAACATTTCCATACCTCTCTTTGTTGTTTATCTTATTTATTATATCATAAATTATATAATCATATATCTTATAATTTTTTCTAATGACTCTTTTAGATATTTTGCATTATCTTCATCACTATACTCTTTAAAGTTTGCAATATATCCTCTATCAACTATACCATTGGCTGTATGTAATATATAGTTATTGTAATCTTTTTCTAATTTTGATTTATCTATCTTAGTATCCAATATCTCTTTTAGAGTTAAATCTTTATGATATTTTATAATTCCACTAAAATTTTGATACCAACTCTTACCAAATAGAACTGTAACCCTATTTGCAAGTAGCCCCTCCCAACCAACTGTACCTGAAACATTAGCAATAAACGCACAACCATCAATTAAATCAAAACTATTTACCTCTTTTGAGAGATATTTAACACTTTTAATAAGCGATAATCTCTTAAAAAAATACTCTCCTCTATGCCCCTCTAGCTGTTTTGGGTTCTCCTTTACATATATAATCCAATCTTTAGGGATAATATTTGATATTTTCTCAATAGCTAAAATCTGGTCACTATATACTCCACCAAGAGTAGATGTTGTCATCTCTGGTTGCATCTGAAGAGGGAAATAGACATATTTTTTTGTAGTATCTATAGAGTTATGCTTCATCTTATTGTAGTAATATTTAAATTTTAGACAATCTATATAGCTCTTAATTAATCCTAAAAGAGTCATTCTTCCAACACTTCTAAATATATATCTTCTAAGCTTCTGTAATAGAGTATAGTTACAACTTCTATATTTAAGTTTAATATTTTTCATATAGAATTGAACTTTTTTAGCTCCAAACTCTATCTTTTGGTATGGATAGTCAAACTTAGGGAGTGATGTTTTAAAATCTCCATAATCATCTAAATTAGTTACAAATTGAAATCTATTTGGGATAAGAGATTGATACATTAATATCATCTTTATATCTAACTTCTTAGCTATAACCGTTAATAAATAGTCACTTCCAAAATGTGGAAACATATAGAAAATCATTAGCTTTATCTTATTATCATATAGAAGTTTAGAAAAATAGTCAAAAAAGTAGTTATATAGATTAATTGCCTCTTGGTGTGTAATAGCATATTGAGATGGATTTCTTGCAAACATGTCTAAAAAAGTTGTAAATGCTTCTTTGTAAACCTCATCATAAATATTACTATTAACTCCACTATATGGTTCTTTTTCTACTCTAACTCGTCTAAGCTTTCCAATATTTATACTATTATCTCTATTTTTACCTATCCACACTTTAACATCTATAAGCCCATTTGCCTCAAGCTCTCTAATAGCTTTAGTTTGACTCTTCCAGTGCATTCCATATATAAGTGTATTTATCATTATCTAATTATAACCTCTGATGGTAAACTATTTTTAGATACTATACCTATCTTCTCTAAAAACTCTATCTCATTTTTGTTAAATATATATCTCATATACTCCTCTTTTAAATCTCCACTATTATATTTCTTAACTAAATCTCTATAGTGGTCTCCCATCTTCACATTAGGAAAATTCTCTAACACCTCTTTTCTTGTAACTACTCTCTTTTCAAACTGCTTATAGCTCCTAATAGGATAGTGATAGTTTCTAATACCTTTAATAGACTTTTTATCCCAAAATGCAATATGCTCTGCACTATGGTTACCTGAATTTATCTTTATTAATCCATGAGGATTGGTTATTACCTTTCTACTAGCTTGACCAAGTAGTATGGATATATCTTCTCTCTTTAAAAATCTATAATTTATCTGATTAGTAACCTCATAGATTGAGTTAAAAAATATATTATCTTTCTCTATTGACTTAACTAGAGGTAACATATTAAATCTATCTACTCTGACTACTCCACCCTTAAATGCCAAATGCTCTTTTAAATTTTTACTATCTATTGGTATCCAAAACTCATCCGCATCACTATTTATAATCCAATCTGGCTTATATTTTTTTTTAGCTAAAAATGCAAGTTTTGTCATAAACTTTTTCTGTTGATAATAGCCCTTTTCATCAATAATAGTAATATCAAACTTTTTAGATAATTTAGATAAAATCTCTCTAGTCCCATCAGTTGAGTTATTATCCATAACCGTAAAAGCATCAACTCCTAAATTGGAGTGAGTTCTAATATTAGCCTCTATAATATCAGCCTCATTTTTAACCAAAATAGTCATAACTAATTTAATACTGTTTAGATTTGGCTTATGTGTAAAATAGTCAAGCATATAAAATCCTTAAAAGTTAGATACCCATTTTACAGAGACTATCTGTAATTTTTACTTAAGAGTTTAACTTATTTTGATATAATCTCATTAAATTATACGGAGTTACTATGATAGGAATTGTAGATTATAATATGGGGAATTTAGCGTCAGTTATAAATGCCTTTAATAAAATTGGTGCTTCTATTAGAGTAGAGAGTAACCCTTTAAAACTTAAAGAGTATGATAAGCTAATCTTACCTGGTGTTGGAGCATTTGGTGATGCTATGCAACACTTAAGAGAAAATAGTATGGATAGTGCTATTATAGACTTTGTATCTACTAATAGACCACTTCTTGGTATATGTCTTGGAATGCAATTACTATTTAATAGCTCAAAAGAGTTTGGAGAACATAAAGGATTAGGATTAATAGATGGAGAGGTTGTCCCATTTAATAGAGAAGAATTTGACCATAAACTGAAAGTTCCCCACATGGGTTGGAATGAAATATTTGTAGGGGCAAACCCTCGTGGTTGCCCTCTATTTGCAGGATTAAAAAATGATTTCTATCTCTATTTTGTTCACTCATATCATGTTAAGTGTAATGAAAAATATGTTATTGGAAAAAGCTACTATGGATATGAGTTTGTTAGTGCTGTTAATAGAGATAATATATATGGAATACAACCACACCCAGAAAAGAGCCATAAGAATGGACTTAAAATTATAGAGAATTTTGTAAATCTATAATTACTACAAGGAAAACTAATGAGTAGAGAGCATTTTATTAAAAATATAGAGATTAAAAATTTTAAATGTTTTAAAGATTTTAGAGCAGAGGGGTTTGGAAGAGTTAATCTTATTGGTGGAAAAAATAATGTAGGGAAAACGGCTTTTATGGAGGCTGTTTATGTGAATGTTCATGCAAAAGATATAAATTATATAATTTATGCTTTATATGCAATAGAACATACTAGAAACTATATTGAATATATTGACAATAATGAACCTAAAATATATAAAATATTAAATAAAATAAAAAATTATGAAGTAAAATCTAATCTTCGAGATACTAATTTTCATATTGAAATTAAAAATTCTAAAAAAAAATATTATATTTTAGGAAGTAAATTAGATAAAAATGATTTTTCTCAAGATTTTGAAGATTATGATTATATTGAAAATATCTCTTTTATTGATAATGTAGGTTTTACAAATTATGAATTAGAATTATCATATAAAGCAGTTCAATTAAAAGATAAAGAAGAATTGTTGAATAAATATATTAATATTTTTGATGAAAATATTGAAAAATTCAAAATCATTCAAAATCAGGCAAAATGTAAAGTAAAAAATGGAGATTATAAAGATATAAACGATTTTGGTGATGGATTAAAAGAATATATTTCTATAATTAGTTCTCTATACGCTTGTGAAAATGGTTATCTATTTATTGATGAAGTTGGAAATGGAATCCACTATACAAACTTAGATAAACTCTGGGAAATAATCCTAAAAATATCAAAAGAACAAAATGTCCAAGTCTTTGCAACAACCCATTCAAAAGAGTGTATAGAGTCTTATGCAAGAGTAGCTAAAAAATTAGAAGATAAAGAGATAGCATTTATAGAACTCTGTAAAAGAGAAGAGGAGATAAAAGCTTTTATTTATCCTTATGATTGGTTTATAGATGAGATAGAACAAGAGCATGAGGTAAGAGGATGTCTCTAAGAATTTTTGTTGAAGGCAATGATGATAAAAATTTTATTGTTTCTTTCTTAAATCACCTAAAAAAAGATAAAAAATTAGATATTCAAGATAGTATAAATTTTAATAACTATATTGAGATAATGGGCAGTAAATCTAAACTATTAAATAAAAACCATATAAAGTATAATAGACTCTCTCAAAAAATAGGTTTTGAGATAAAAAAGGCTCTTTTTATTTTTGATTGTGACTTTGAAAAAGATGATAAAAATTGTAATGGAATGGAAAAATCTAAAAACTGTTTTAATAACCTAATAAAAGAGTTAGATTGGAAAATTGAAATAGATGTTTATATATTTAATAAAAATTTAGACTATTTTTTACTAGAGACTATTAACAAAAAAGAGTGCTATAAGTATTTTGATAAATTAGTAATGTGTTTAGAAGTAGAAAAAGTAAAACCTAATAAAAAACCTATAGCTAATTTATATAGAGATTTATACCCTTACCCTCAATTTGATTTTAAAGATGATAGATTTCAACCACTAAAAGATAAATTAATAGACTTATTTAAAGGAATATAAAAATGACAATACTACCAGCAATAGATTTAAAAGATGGAAAAGCTGTAAGACTTAGTAAAGGATTAATGAATAGTGCTAAGATATATAGTAGTGAACCATGGCAGGTTGCTAAGAGATTTGAAGAGCTTGGAAGTGAGTGGCTACATCTAGTTGATTTAAATGGAGCATTTGCAGGAGAGCCAAAAAATTTAGAACAGATTAAAAAAATTAGAGAGAATTGTAACTTAAAGTTAGAATTAGGTGGTGGAATTAGAGATGAAGAGATAATTAAGATGTATCTTAAGCTTGGAATTGATAGAGTAATCTTAGGTTCAATTGCTCTTAGAAATTCACAATTTGTAAAAGATATGGCAAAAAAGTATCCTATTGTTGTAGGTATTGATGCTATTGATGGAATGGTAGCAGTTGAGGGTTGGGGTGAAGTTAGTAGTATGAGAGCTACCGATTTAGCGAGAGAGTTTGCCAATGCAGGAGTTCAAGCTATAATCTGCACAGATGTTAGTAGAGATGGAATGCTTAGTGGAATTAATATTGACTTTACATTAGAGATAAAAGAGGCTTCAGGCGTAGAGACTATTGCTAGTGGTGGATTAAAGGATATAGAAGATATTAAGAGATTAATTGATGCTAATATTGATGGTACTATTGTAGGAAAGGCTTTTTATGAGGGAACACTTAATCTTGAGGAGGCTTTTAGATTGGCTGAGGAGAGATAATGAGAGATAAATATTATGAGTTAACAGTTACACTAAAAGATAATTTTGTAGAGTTTCTTGCTGATTTTATTGCTAATATTGCAGGTGATGGGGTTGAGATAGGAAAAGGGAAAATTATTGTTAGAAGTGAAACTAGTGTTGAATATATAAAAGATGCAATAGCGTCTCTTATCAACTCTTTAGGAAAACCTATAGAAGTTGATTATAAAATAGAGAAAAAGAGTAACGAGGATTGGATATTAAGGTATCAAAATTCTATCAAACCAATTGAAGTTAGTAAGTTTTATATCTATCCAAGTTGGTATGAGAAAAAAGAGGGTAAAATAAATATTAAAATAGACCCAGCATTAGCATTTGGCTCAGGACATCATGCTACGACTTTCTCTTGTTTAGAGGCTATATCTAAATTTGTTAAGAGTAGTGATAGGGTATTAGATGTTGGTTGTGGCTCAGGAATTTTAGGTTTAGCATGTAAAAAGTTAGGTGCTATAGTTGAACTTTGTGATACTGACCCAATATCTATTGACAGTTGTGCAAAGAATTTTGAGTTAAATAATGTAGAGTATGACGAGTTGTGGGAGGGTTCAGCTAATATGGCAAAAGGTGAGTATAACACTATTATTGCCAATATTATTGCTGATGTACTTAAGATGATAGATAGAGATTTAAAAAGCGTTCTGAAGAAAAATGGTATTTTAATACTTTCAGGCATTTTAGATAAAAAAGAGAAAGATGTAACTGAAGTCTATAATGACTTAGAGTTAATAGAGAGAAGAGTAAAAGATGAGTGGGTAACACTCATATATAAAAAAGTATAAGGAAGATAAAAAAGAGTAATGAGTAATCAAAATAGTAACAAAGGTAATAACAATAATAATAACTTTTTTAATGATAATCCACTATTAGCATTTGCAATATTTTCAATAGTTGTTATTATAATTTTTAAATCATTTGTAGCAGAGGGAGATAGAGATTTTAGTAATTTTATGGGAAATCCTAAAATTAAGAGAACAGAACATGTAAAATATTCAGATATAAAAAGATATATCAAAGAGAATAGAGTAAGTTCTGTTAAAATTACAAGTAGTACCATTGAAGCTATAGATAAGAGTGGAACAGTTAGATATGTAGCAGGGAATGTACCAGCATTTGATGATAAGCTTATTCCTCTACTTGAAGATAATAATATTACCTATGAGGGTAGAATTGGAGAGGGTATAGTATCTCAACTTATTAGTATGCTTTTACCAATATTTATCTTTTTTGCTATTTGGCTATTTATTGCTAAGAAAATGAGTAAAGGAATGGGTGGAATACTTGGTGCTGGAAAATCAGATAAACTTATAAACTCAGAGAGACCAAATGTAAAATTTGATGATGTTCAAGGTGTAAAAGAGGCAAAAGATGAGGTTGTTGAGATAGTTGATTTTCTTAAGTATCCAGAGAGATATATTGAACTTGGTGCAAAAATACCAAAAGGATTACTTCTAGTAGGCCCTCCAGGAACAGGTAAAACTCTCTTAGCAAAAGCTGTAGCAGGAGAAGCAGAAGTTCCATTTTTTTCTGTAAGTGGTTCTGGTTTTATTGAAATGTTTGTTGGAGTTGGTGCTAGTCGTGTAAGAGATCTATTTGAACAGGCAAAGAGAAACGCTCCATCTATTGTATTTATTGATGAGATTGATGCTATTGGTAAATCTCGTGCTAGTGGTGGACAGATGGGTGGAAATGATGAGAGAGAACAGACATTAAATCAACTCTTAGCAGAGATGGATGGTTTTGGAACAGATACACCAGTTATTGTTTTAGCTGCAACAAATAGACCAGAAACTCTTGATGCTGCACTACTTAGAGCAGGACGATTTGATAGACAAGTTTTGGTTGATAAACCAGACTATGCAGGACGACTTGCAATATTAAAGGTTCACTCAAAAGATGTTAAACTAGATGAGTCTGTTGATTTAGAAGTTGTTGCAAAACAGACAGCAGGACTTGCAGGAGCAGACTTAGCTAATATTATAAATGAATCAGCACTACTTGCAGGAAGGGCAAATAAGAAAAGTATAGAGCAGTCTGATTTATTAGAGGCCATTGAGAGAGCATTTGTTGGATTAGAGAAGAAAAATAGAAAAGTATCTGATGTAGAGAAGAGAATTGTAGCTTATCATGAGAGTGGACATGCACTTATGGCAGAGCTTACTAAAGGAGCTACAAGAGTTACTAAAGTATCTATTATTCCAAGAGGTTTAGGTGCATTAGGATATACACTACATCTACCAGATGATGAGGATAGATTTTTAAAACAGAAACATGAGTTGTTAGCTGAAATTGATGTACTTCTAGGTGGAAGAGCTGCCGAAGAGGTATTTTTAGGTGAAATATCGACAGGTGCAGGAAATGATCTTGATAGAGCAACAGCAATATTAAAAGATATGATTTCTGTATATGGAATGAGTGATGTGGCAGGACTTATGGTACTATCGCGAACTCAAAGCTCATTTTTAGGTGGTGGAATGGTATCTAATGACTATAGTGAAAAGATGGCTGAGGAGATAGATGCACATATTAAAAATACTCTTAATGAGAGATATACATTTGTAAAAGATACTCTAAAAGAGTATCGTGGAGCTATTGAGAAGATGGCTCAAGTTTTATTAGATGTAGAGGTTATAGAAGGTAATTTAGTTCAAAAAATTATTAAAGAGTATGAGGAAGAAAATAATATGAGTTCAAGAATGGCTCATATTTAGATGAGATGCAATATTAATATTGCTCCTCATCTGTTTTTAATGGTTTATCCAAAGGAATTATTAGATGGTCACCTATCATAACATCTAAATTTTTATTAATTCTATTTTTATTTGCTTTATATATTCTATAGTATAGGTTTCTATTATTATAAAATGCCTCTGCATAACTTGATAGACTCTCTCCTGATTGTACTTCAATTACTAAGTGGTCATCATATTTTTCTAATATTTTAATTTTTCTAGGAATATATTTTGTTTTTCTCTTTTTTATATTTTTTTTAACAATATTTTCTATACCTCTTTTAAGAGTTAATTTCTTCTTTTGACTAGATTTCTCTTTAGATATAACCTCTATTAATTTACTAAGTTTTTCTATGATTTTTTTATCATGTTCTCTATCTTTTTTAAGTCTAGCAAGTTCTTTCATAACCTCATTAAGTTTCTTTTTAAGATTTTCTATATCTTTATCTGTATTAAAGTCTGTATTATCTAGTTGAGAACTTGTTGGAAGTTTACTTAAGATAATCTCTTCTGGTTCTTTAGAACAACTCATCTCTTTTTTTTTGGCATGGTCATTACAACCTATAATTTTAGTCTGCTTAAGTAGAGTATTATTTGGTTTATCTACTACTAATTTAATATCTAAATCATCTGAAGCTATAGCTACAGAAGTTACTCCTAGATATAATAAAATTGTACCTGCTATTGATATAATTTTTATCATTACTATTTCCTTTATCTTTAAAATTAATCTTAATATAACATATTAAAGATATAAAATCCATTATTTTATAAATTAAATTATCTATCTAATTCCTCCATAATAAAATCAGCTATCTTCGTAGCAATTAAATCTAATCTTGGCTCTAACCACTCTACTTGTTTATTACAAGTTATTTCACCTAACTCTAATACTAGAAATCCTTTTTCACTATTTACTCTATTAAAACCATAATAGTGTGCTAAATTCTTAGTATAATTACTCTTATGCCATTTAAATGGAAAATAGTTGTGATATATACTTCTCCATCTTAGTGCTAATCGTCTAGCTTGGGGTTGATTTCTATCATACCCTATAGAAGCACCTGTAGAACATGGTTTACTAGAACCATCAAAATGTATTGCTACTCCTATTCTACAGTTTGATATTGGAATAGAAGCTCCTACTCTAGTAACATCAATATGGTGTTTTTTTAACTCTTTTTCCACCTCTTTAGCTATTAATACATTCCAATCAACTTCTCTATATTTTCCATTAACTGAACCCGTATTTCCAAAAGTTCTACCATCATGTCCTGCCTGAATTAATACAGTTGTATTTATGGGTCTATTTAATATAAGACTCACTATTAATATTATAAATAGTGAACCAATTAAAAAAGCAAATAGTTTTCTAACACTCATATATCCCCCCTAATTGTATATAAGATAGTTTTTTCTTATCTTTTTAAACTCATTTAATCCTCTCTCCCAACTCTTTTTAATCTCTTTAGGAGTCATTCCTGCTCGTATCTGCTTACGCAGTCGATTACTTCCTGCCAATTTATCAAAAAATCTATTTTTTAAAAAGAATTTATTTTTATATGGATAGTTTTTATAGGCATCTATTAAATAATTTAAATTTATACCTCTATTTAAATTTATATATGTATCTCTTAAGTCCACACCATAGCAGAGTTTTCCCTCAAATTTAGGGTGTTTTGCCCCCTCCATTGAGACTGGTCTAAAACTAAAATTTCTCTTTTTATATAGAGGATTTCCATATACTTGAAACTGCATATTAGTTCCTCTTCCAACTGAAAATCTAGTCCCTTCAAATAGAGCTAATGATGGATATAGATATATAGATAGCTCATTTGGTAGATTTGGTGAGGGTTTAATAGGTAGATAGTAAAAAGAGTTGTGAGAATAGTTTTTTATTGGAATAACTTTTAAATCAGCCTTTAAATTTCCATCAAGCCACCCCTCTCCATTTATCATCATAGCATACTCTCCTATTGTCATACCATATAGTATTGGTACAGGGTGCAATCCTACAAAAGATTTATATTTAAAATTTAGTATCTCTCCATCAACTCTTGCTCCATTTGGATTTGGTCTATCTAATAGAATTAATGGGATATGAGCTTTAGCAGTTGCTTCCATAATATAGTGAAGAGTTGAGAGATATGTATAAAATCTTACTCCTACATCTTGAATATCAAATACCATTATATCAATATCTTTTAAATCATTAGAAGTTGGCTTTTTATGTTTTCCATAAAGAGATATGATTGGTAGTCCTGTAGCACTATCTTTTCCATTTTTAACTCTCTCTCCTGCATCAGCACTACCTCTAAATCCATGCTCTGGAGCAAATATCTTAATAATATTTATCTTTTTTCTAAGAAGAACATCTATTAGATGTTCCCCTTTTACTAAAGATGATTGATTTACTACAACTCCTACTCTCTTTGATTTAAGTAGAGGTATATATTCACTAAAATTTTCTGCACCAACCTCTATATCTGCATTAAGCAACCCTAATAGAAGTATAAAAAATATAATTATTCTCTTCATCTCTATACCGTCTCTTTATTAGATATATCTCTAATTTTAAGCATTCCCTCCATGCTTAAATAGCTATTTAAAGCACTTATATATGCTCTAGCACTAGCTAACATAGTATCTATATTTAATCCATGTCCAATAATAGCAGGTTCATTTTCATTAAATTTAACCTTTACTGTTACATTTGCTAAAGCATCTTTTCCCTTGCTAACAGAGGTTACTTTATAATCCATAAGTCTTCCCTCATAACCTGAAATTCTATCAATAGTCTTAAATATGGCATCAACACTTCCCTCTCCAATATTAGCATCTATCATCTCATGATTATCTTTTTTAATAGCAATAGTTGAACTTGCAACTCCACTACTACAGTTCATTATCTGAAGTGATATTAACTCAAAGATTTGAGTAGCTTTTGTCATTTCATTAGTAACAATGGCTCTTAAATCATCATCATATATATCTTTTTTCTTATCTGCTAATATCTTAAATCTCTCAAATGAACTATTTAATGCTCTATCTTCTAAATTAAATCCTAATTTAATAAGTTTATCTTTAAATGCTGCTCTACCAGAGTGTTTACCTAATACTAAAGTATCATTTATATCTAAACCTATATCAGCAGGAGTTATAATCTCATAAGTCTCTCTATTTTTTAACATTCCATCTTGATGTATTCCACTCTCATGAGCAAAAGCATTCTTTCCAACAATAGCCTTATTTGGTTGAGGCTCAATTCCTGTAATATTTGCTATTAGTCTGCTAGTTGGATATATCTCTTTTGTATTGATATTTGTTTTAAAATTAGAAAATATATCTCTTCTAGTCTTTAATATCATCACAATCTCCTCTAAAGAGGCATTTCCTGCTCTCTCTCCCAATCCATTAATAGTACACTCAATCTGTCTAGCTCCATTAATAATAGCCTCTAAAGAGTTAGCTACACCTAAACCTAAATCATTATGGTTATGTACCGATATAATAGCTCTATTACCTATATGTTGGTACATTTTTCTAATCATCTCTCCAATTTCACTTGGCATTCTAAATCCAACTGTATCTGGTAGATTAATAGTTGTTGCACCTACCTCTATAACTGCATCACTTATCTCTTTTAAAAACTCAATATCACTTCTTCCTGCATCTTCACAACTAAACTCAATATCATCAGTAAAACTTTTGGCATACTCTACTGAGCTAACTGCTCTTTTAATTACCTCATCTGGACTCATTTTTAACTTATACTTCATATGTATTGGACTAGTTGCAATAAATGTATGTATCCTTCTATTTTTAGCTTTAGCAATCGCTTCACCTGCTAATTTTATATCATTTTCAACTGCTCTAGCTAGAGAACAGATTGTTGAATTTCTTACTCTACTAGCTATCTTTGAAATTGCATCAAAATCACCTGGACTAGCTGCAGCAAATCCTGCTTCTATAATATCGACTCCTAGTTTTTCTAACTGAATAGCAATTTGGATTTTTTCTTCTGTATTCATGGAAGCACCTGGACTCTGCTCTCCATCTCTTAAAGTTGTATCAAATATTTTAATTGTATCTATATTCATAAATTTCCCTTGTTATATATAAACATAAAATTATTTATGTAAATTTAGTATCTAATTTTATCTAAAAGTAGATATATTAGAAAGTATTATTTGCTAATTGTAGTGTAAAATTGTGGTATTAGAGTGTTAGAAGTAGCAGGAGAGATTTAACCTGAATGTATCTATTTTTTTTAATAATATTTTGCATAGTATCTCTCCTATAATTAGTTTTTATAACTATATCATTGTTAAACTTAAAAAGTAAAAAAATTAGTTACAATAATATATTAGATGTCACAGCACAAATAGCACTCTCACTTTTTAAAATCATAGGCGTATTGAGTCCTATTATATTTTTAGAGTTAAAAAGAGATATTTCTTTTTGAGTAAATCCACCTTCACAACCAATAACAATGGACTCTATATCTTTTGATAATATATAATTATTTGAAAAGTTTAGTAGATTTGTATTTGGATAGAGTTTTAAAAACTCCTCTAAACTATCTATAATCTCTAATCTCATTAGACTACTTCTACCAGACTGTTGAGATGAGTTTAGTAAGATTTTTTCTAATCTTTTTAAATCTACTCTAAAGCTCTTTTGTGACCTTTTACAATATATAAAAGAGATAGAGCTAACTCCAATTTCATTTAATATAGGAAGAACCTTCTCAATATTTTTAGGTTCAATTACACACCAGCCAATATGAAGCTTCTTTTTTGCTTTTATCTTTAAATATCTACTATCTATTAGAGTTAATAGTGCTTCTTTTTTTGTTATATCTATTATTTTATAGCTATATAGTATATTATCTTTTAAATTACGAAGATGAATTATCTCATTTATTTTATGGCGACGAACTCTAACTATATATTTATAGTCACTATCTTTTAGAGTTATACTCTCTCTACCTGAATTTTTATGATATAGATACTGCATGAGCATGTACCCAACAAATTACTGCTATTAATATTAAAATATTAATTAGACTATATTTGATATTTATATTTTTTCTACAACTCTTTTTAAACTTTAGATATTTTATACTCTCTATAATACTAATTATTAGATATGTTAATACCATTAGAAATATATTTATATTAAATGCCATTTTTGCAAAGGTAAATGCTACTAATCCACTAAATGCTACTGTAGCGATTATTCCATGAAATATAAATATATAAATTCGTAATCTTTTAATAGTTAAATTACAATTTTTATTTAAAATAGGGATTGCAAATCCTATAATAACTACTAATAGTAGAGTATATACCAATATGGAGTGGTAGAAAACCATCTCATTAAACATTCAGAACCTTTTTTAGTAAAATTATACCCTAATTTGCTATAATCATCTAAATTTCACAAAAGGTTAATATATGGTAAAGATAAATGAAGCATTAGATATTATATATAGAACAATCAAACATAAAAGCAGACATATAGTACCAATAGAAGATAGTGTAGGAAAAATTGTAGCAAAAGAGTATAAAGCATCTTTTGATTTACCAAGATTTGATAACTCTGCAATGGATGGATATGCTGTAAAAATAGTTGATGCTAATAGAGTTGTTAAAATTGTAGATACTATCTATGCAGGAGATATACCACAAAGAGAATTAAGAGATGGTGAGGCTATAAAGATTATGACAGGTGCTCCAACTCCAAAAGGTTGTGAGGCTATTATACCTATTGAAAATATTAAATCTAAAACTGAAAATAATATTATATTACCTCTAAGCATAAAAAAAGATGCAATGATTAGATGGAGAGGTGAAGATATAGAGAGTGGTAGAGTTTTTTTAAAAGCTAATAGAAAAGTAACAGGCTATACTTTAGCTCTTCTTGCATCACAAGGTATTAGCCATATAGAAGTTTTTAGAAAACCTAAAGTGGTTATTTTTAGCACAGGTGAAGAATTAAAAGCTCACTATGAGAAGATAGAAAAACATCAACTCTATAACTCAAATTCACTAATGTTTTATGCCAGAGCAAAAGAGCTTGGGTGTGATGTTAGCTATATCTCTAGTTCAGGTGATAGTTTAGATGATCTTAAAAAATCTATCAAAGAGGCATTAGATGCTGATTTAATTTTGACTTCAGGTGGAGTTAGTGTTGGAGATAAAGATTTTACAATAGAAGCTTTTAAAGAACTTGGAATGGAGATACTATTTTCTAGAGTTGATATTAAACCAGGCAAACCAACAACATTTGGTAGAATTGCTAACTCTTTTATTGTAAATCTTCCTGGTAATCCATTAGCCTCTATGGTAAATTTTGAGATGTTTGTAAAACCAATAATATTGAAATTATCTGGAAGTTTAGAGTTTTATCATAAAACTATAACTACTAAAATGAGAGAAAATTATAATTTTAAAGGGGGCAGATATAGTGTTATTTTAGGGGAGTGGAATGGGAATAGTTTTATGCCTATAGAAAATCAAAAATCAGGTATGGTATCTCCATTAGATAGAGCTGATGGAATGGTTGTAACTACACCTAATATTAATACTTTTATTAAAAATCAGATAGTAAAAATGATACCAATTAAGATAAATATTGGTAGTAGTAAAAATATAGATTTTATGCAGAAGTAGTTTATCAACTACTTCTCTTCTTCAGTAAATGCACCAACAGATGTTAAATGTTCATATCTTTTATCCAACATCTCATCTATTGATAATTTTTTCAGCTCTTGAATATTTTTTAAAAAATACTCTTTTATAACCTCTGCAGAGCGTTTTTTATCTCTATGTGCTCCAATTAGTGGTTCATCTAAAATATCATCTATTAAACCATGAGCTAGTAGGTCATCAGGAGTAATTTTAAGTGCATTACTTGCCTGTTCTACTTTTTTAGGGTCGTTCCATAAAATAGCAGCACACCCTTCTGGAGAGATAACAGAAAATACAGAGTATCTCATCATAGCTAATTTATCAGATACACCAATAGCTAAAGCTCCTCCACTTCCTCCTTCTCCAATTACAATTGATATCATAGGGACTTTAATATTTGTAAACTCAAAAAGATTTCTAGCAATAGCTTCACTCTGTCCTCTCTCTTCTGCTCCAAGACCAGGATATGCACCTGGTGTATCTATAAGAAATAGAACAGGAATATTAAATTTTTCTGCTAATTTTACACCTCTTAAAGCCTTTCTATATCCCTCTGGATTTGGCATACCAAAATTTCTTTTTAATTTATGTTTAGTGCCTCTTCCCTTCTGTTCACCTATAATCATGCTCTTTTGTCCATCAATATATCCAATATAGCACAATATTGCAGGGTCATCACGAAAAGCTCTATCTCCATGTATCTCATAACTATCTTTTAATATAAGACGAATATAGTCTAGTGCATAAGGTCTATCAGGGTGTCTTGCTAGTTGAAGCTTTTGATAATCACTTAGAGATTTAAATGTTTTTGTTATCTCTTTATCTAAATCCTTTTGAAAAGATTCCAGAGCAAACTTATCATCTCTTGCACGAGCAGAATCAATATCTTGTTGTATCTGCTCAATCTTTTTTTCAAACTCTAGGTATGTTGCCATATATTTACCTTATATTTTTTTAAAAATTACAACTCCATTTGTTCCACCAAAACCAAATGAGTTACTCATAACAACATTAAGTTCAGCATCTCTTGCTACATTTGGGACATAATCTAAATCACAATTTTTATCTGGAGTTGTATAGTTAATTGTTGGTGGAATTTTTCCATCACGCATAGCCATAATAGATGCAATTGCTTCAATAGTTCCAGCTGCACCTAAACAGTGGCCAATTTGTCCTTTAATAGAGCTAACAGGAGGACAGTTCTCTTTTCCACCAAATAGCTCTTTTATAGCTAAAGTCTCATTTTTATCATTTGCAGGTGTGCTAGTTCCATGAGCATTAATATAATCTATTTTTATATTATTAGCCATCTTAATAGCAGATTTCATGGCTCTTAATGGACCATCTACAATAGGAGTTGTAATGTGATTAGCATCCCCACTCTCTCCAAATCCAATTATCTCTGCATATATTCTAGCACCTCTAGCTTTAGCACTTTCATACTCCTCTAATACTAAAGCACCAGCTCCCTCTCCCATTACAAATCCATCTCTATTTGCATCAAATGGTCTTGAGGCTTCTTTAGGATTATCATTATTTGTACTAAGTGCTTTCATTGATGCAAATCCACCTATCCCAGCACCACATATAGCAGATTCTGCTCCAATAACTAACATTTGCTCAGCTCCACCTAACATAATAGTTTTAGTAGCTTCAGATATTGCATGAGTTCCAGCTGCACATGCTGTTACAGTAGATAGATTTGGTCCTTTTAATCCATGTTCAATAGAGATAAATCCACCTAACATATTAGCTAAAGATGATGGGATAAAAAATGGAGATATTTTTCTAGGTCCTCTAGTTTCACAGATAATAGAGTTTTTTTCTATATTTGGTAATCCACCAATTCCAGAAGCTGAAGAGATACCAAATCTCTCTTTATCAATATTATCATTAAAGTTAGCATCGCTCATAGCCTCTTTTGCTGCTTTAATTCCTAATTGAATAAATCTATCTGCTTTTTTAACCTCTTTTGCATCCATAACCTCTTTTGGGTCAAATCCAACAATCTCTCCTGCAATTTTTACAGAAAATTTACTAATATCAAATAGTTCAATTGTTTTAATACCACATTTTCCGTCTAAAATAGCAGAAAATGATGTCTCTTTATCCTTTCCTAGACTATTAATCATGCCTAAACCAGTAACTACTACTCTTTTCACTCTATCTCCTGTGTTGGATTATAAGATATATATCAATATTCCTAAAAATATTGATATATATCTTAGCTGTAGAGAAGATTATTTAAATCCCTCTTCTCTAATATATTAAGCTTTAATATTTTCAATAAACTTGATAGCATCACTTACATTTGTGATTTTTTCTGCAGCCTCATCAGGAATTTCAATATCAAATTTCTCTTCAAGTGCCATTACAAGTTCAACTACATCAAGACTATCAGCCCCCAAATCTTCTACAAATTTAGATTCCTCTTTTACCTCATCTGGATTAACATTTAGTTGCTCTACAACTACCTCTTTTACATCATCAAATAGTGCCATGACACTCTCCTATATCGTTTAAATTTATGCTCGTAAGTATAGCAAAAAAAATATAAAAGCTAATTACTATTTGTAAAAATATAATTTAATTATATTAATAATAAGATAAAAAATTATTTTTTAACTATTTATCCCTTACATTAATTATAAAAGATATTCTAAAAATGGAGTTAAAAACTCTTATAAAACATTGAAAAATAGTCTTTTATCACTTTTTTATATTTATTTTTTCTAATTGTAAATTTTCTATAAATTTAGTTAAAATTATTTTGTTTTAAGGTTTGCAAGGTATAATTCTAAAATTTTTTCAAAAAAAGGTGTATAACATGATTAAATATTTAACAATATTTATTACCATGACTGTTGCAGTATTCTCTAGTGAAGAGAGCTATTTTGATTTTAATAACTCTCTAGAGAACTACATCTATAGTGGGGGAAAGGGAACTATAAATAGCAACTCTAAAGTAGTAGATGTGAAATTACATAAGGAGGTCAAAAAGGAGTCTTGTACGAAGTTTGTAAAACCTTTAAATAAGAGAATTAATTCTCCAGAAGATATTACTATTTTTAAAGATAGAGATATTAAACCTATTAATTATGTTAATACCATATCTTTAAATAAATTAGAGGTATCTGAAAAGAAAAAAAAGTTTTTCAATATGATACTTCCTGCTATTTTAATCAGTAAGCATAAGTTTAAGGTTCTCAGAAATAGAGCAAAAAGGATTATAAATAGTGTTAATCCTTCATCTTCTGATTTAGCGTTTCTCAAAAAAATGTATAAAAAGTTTGATACTACAGATAACAAAGAGCTTTTAATACGAATGAAAACTCATCCTGTTAGTATAGTTTTAGCACAAGCTGCAATTGAGTCAGCTTGGGGTGAATCTAGATTTTTTAAGAAAGGAAATAATATTTTTGGTGTTTGGTCATATAATAAAAATGAACCAAGAATAAGAGCAAAGGAAAAAAGAGGTAATAAACATGTTTATCTAAGAAAATATAAATCTCTTAGTGATGCAATTGATGACTATTTTATAATTATTGGAAGAGGTGCTTATAAAAGTTTTAGAAAGCATAGAAATATGACTAATAATCCTCTTCAATTAGTACAATATCTTGTTAATTATTGTGAATTAAAAGAGAAATATACCAAAAAACTTAGAAGATTTATCATAAAAAATAGACTTACAAAGTTTGATAAGTTTAGAATTGATAAAAAATATATTTAAGGAGGACTATCTATGTAGATAGTTCCTTCATCTATTATCTTCATATTTTTACCTTTTAATTTTTTATCAAACTCTTTTATATTATCAATAGGTTGAATATCTGGTAGAGATTTATATTCACTATAGGATATTGGTATTATTGTTGCAGGTTCTATCTTTTGTTTCTTTTTTTCTATTATTTTTTTATTTCTCCTTAAAAAAAGATTTTTCTTTTTTATTTTAGTTCTCTCTCTTATTTTTCTTTTCATCTCCTTTTTACTCTTTTGTATCTCTTTTTTTATCTCTTTATTTTTTATAAATCTTTTTGGTTTTATCTTTTTTAATGCTAAGATAATATCTTCAATCTCATCATCTGTTGGTGTTATACTATTTACACTCTCTATCTCTTCATCTTCTATAATTGATTTTAGGTTTGATATAATCTCTAAAGGATTATCTTCTATTTGTATAATTTCAATGTCACTAAAGCAATCTAAAGTAGATAATTTTATTAAATTATCTATACTATTTTTGCTTTTAATATCTGTAGTTTTCCCACTAATTAAAAGTTTTTTATCTTTGTATACAATAGTCCATTGAAGAAAACTATTATCTAATTTTTTTAAAATTTTTTTTATAAATATAAGAATATTTCTATTAGTTTTTCTACTTTTATCTATTTTAATATTATCTATTATACTATATTGATTTAAAAAATTTATAATCTCTATAGGTGTATTTTTATCTGAAAAGATACCTCTAAAATTAATTTGATTATTTTGATTTTTAATAATCTTAAATCTTATGGATTTTTTAGGAATAGTAATCTCTGGTATTTTAATAGTCTCAATTCTATCTCTATATCTATTTTTATCTTTCTCTATTAATATATATATACCTATAGATAAAGATATTAGAACTAATATAATAAATATTTGTTTATACACAAAAATCCTTTATAAATAAAAGCTATAATTATATAATAAATATATAAAGGTAAATTTTGTTTTTTAAAAGTATAGATTTTAGTAGATTCTCAAGCATAAAAATAGGACAGAATATAGATGTTTTAATGATAGAAAAGAGTGATACTATTCCTAAAGATAGAGTTATAATAGGGCATGGAAATAATATATTAGTCTCATCTAATCCCCCACCTATTATGATGTTATCTAAAGATTTTTCATTTATAGAGTTGGAAAATAATATATTAAGAGTTGGTTCTGCTACACCTATTGGAAAGCTTTTATCTTTTGCAAAAAAAAATAATCTAGCTAATTTTGAATTTATATCAAAACTACCTGGGAGTTTAGGTGGAATGGTTGCTATGAATGCAGGAGTTAAGGGTTATGAGATTTTTAATATTATAGATGCTATAAAAATAGATGGGAAGTGGATAGAAAAGGATAAGATAGAATATGGTTACCGTTTTACAAAATTAAAGGGTGTTGTTACAGAGGTTAGATTTATTGTAAAAAAAGGATTTGATAATAATTTATTAAATAAATTAATAAGACTTCGTCTAAATCAACCAAAAACTCCGAGTGCAGGTTCTCTTTTTAAAAATCCACAAGGAGATTATGCAGGACGATTGATAGAGGAGGTTGGACTTAAAGGATTTAGAAGAGGTGATATGGAGTGGAGTAATATTCATGCTAATTTTTTAATAAATAGAGGGAGTGGTAAATTCACTGATGCTAAATATCTCATAGATTTAGCCAAAGAGAGAGTTTTTGAAAAGTTTAATATTAAACTGGTTGAAGAGGTAAAGATATTAGAGGAGAAAAGTTAAATTATTTAAGATAAGTTATCAAAATATATCTAACATGTAATAACTATAAAAAACATATTATGAGAAATTTTTTAACTTAATAATAATATTTTGTACTATTTATTATATTTTTATAAATAAAATATGTTATACTTGTATAAATTTAAAATACAAGGAGATTAAATTATGAGATTGAGAAATTCAATTATCGCAATAGCTCTATTGAGCAGTATGAGTTTTGCAGGTGGAGATATTGGAGGTGTTACCTCTTTTGAAAATGATGATTATCAGAGAGCTAATGAAGAGGTAGTACCTTATGAACCAACAGCTATACCAGAGGTAGTACCAACAGCAACAGTAGAAGAAGTAGTACCAACTCCAATGCCAACTCCAGTACCAACTATAGCACCAACTACTAGACCAGTAGTAACTCCAACACCAAAAGTTGTAGAAGAAAAATTATCTTCAGGAGTAGGTGGTTATTATGTTGGTATAGCCGTATCTGATATGGGAGTTAGAGCAGATGATAGAGTAAATTTATTAGATAGCGAAGCTCATCAAGATTTACAAAAAGGACTTACCTTCGTTGGTGGTTATGATTTTATGAAATATTTAGGTGCTGAACTTAGAGTAGCACTATCTCTAGCAGGTGAAGGAAAGGGACAAGATAATTTAACTGAATATGGTATATATCTTAAACCTCAATACCCTATATTAGATAATCTTAATATTTATGGTCTCTTAGGATACTCAGCTATTAATATGTCAGATCCTGCTTCAAAAACAAGCTATAATGATAATCCATTTGATGGAGATAACTCTGGGTTCTCATTTGGTGGAGGTCTTAATTATGGTGTAACTTCTAATATTTCTGTATTTACAGATGTAGTTAACTACTTAAGAAATTTTGGTGGTACAAACTCAACTTGGGGTGCAAATCTTGGTGTTAGATATAACTTCTAAGAGCGTTGATTTAAATAGAGCTAAAAGCTAAGTTTTAGCTTTTTCTCTATTGATATGAGTTTAAAATATCTCTAAAAATTTAACATATTAAAGTTTTTAAACATATTTTAAAACTAATAAATGGGGATTACCTTGCGAGTTATACTTCTACTGATAATATTATACTCTTCTATATGGGCAAATAGATTAGAGAGTAACTTATATTCAAATTTACAAAATGAGACAGATAGAGTAAAATCTATTTATAAGTTGAACTCTAACCATCCTTTATGGATAGGACATGCTAAAAATTTTCATACATTAATGGATGCTCTTAGAAATCCATATTTTAATTATAAATATAAAAATTTTTATCAAGAGGAGATAGCACAATATTCATATCTTTTACAAGATAATATGGATATAGATAAAAATAGTAATGATTTAGCACTACTTGATATTTTACTTACAAAGAGTTATATAGCTTTAGCTGATTTTTTGGTAAAAAGTGATATAGATTGGGATAGTGTCTCTTTAAAGATAAAAGAGTTAAAGGATACAAAAGGTATAAAAGCAAATTGGGAGATGGTAAAAAAGAGTCTTCCTTCAACTAAGAGATTATATAATGCTCTTAAAAAGGAGCATATAGATAGTTTTTTAAAATCTTTAATTCCTCTACCAGATAGATATGCATCTTTAATTGAAGCATTAAATATATATAGAAGTATGCCCCAATTTCATAAGATACCATATACTAGGAACTTTCAAGGGTTAAAATATGGTGATATAGATAATAGGATTATTGAGATAAAAAAGAGACTTGTCATATCTAGGGATTTTCCTAAACAAGATAACTATAGTAATATATATGGTGATAAATTAAAATCTGCTATATATAGTTATAAAGATAGATTTAATTTAGAACAAAATGGTATTATAGATAAGGTTACTATATATTATATGAATAGACCTATATCTCTTTTAGTTAATAGTATTATTACCAATTTAGATAAATTAAGAGTATTTCCAAATAGATTTCCTAATGAGTATATATTGGTTAATATTCCAGCATTTATGATGGAGTATTATAAAAATGGTCAAGTTATTTTAAGTATGAGTGCAGTTATAGGACGAGATGAGAGACCTACACCTATATTTCAGAGTAAAATGACATATTTGGAGTTAAATCCAAATTGGAATATACCTGAAAATTTAGTTAGAAAAGATTTAATTCCAACGCTTATAAAAGAGCCTGATTATATGGAAAAACATAATATTCATGTATTTTATGGTTGGAAAGATAAAAAGGAGATTAAACATTTAGATATAGAAAAACTTCTTCCATATCAAGATGAATCAAAAGGGCATATCCCATATAGATTTGTACAGTTTCCTGGAGATGATAATGCTCTAGGTAGAATTAAATTTATGTTTCCAAATAAATATTCTGTATATCTTCATGATACAGATAATAAATCACTATTTCAGAGGAGATATCGTGTATATAGTTCTGGTTGTATGCGTATCTCTAAACCTTTTGAACTCCTAGAAGCACTTAAACCTCATCTTAAGAAGAGAGATATAGCACAGATAGATAAATATAGAAATAACCTTAAAAATGTAACTTTTAGATTTACTTCTCCTGTAGTTGTACAGACTGCATATTTTACTGTATATAAAAAAGATGGACAGATATATTTTAGAAAAGATATATATGGCTACGATAATATGATAGAAAATTCAGTTAAAGATGATGGGCAAAGTACTTTTATAGAAGATGAGATAGAGACTCCACTATTTTAAATAGTGAAGATAGTTATTAGATTAATCCACAAACTATTTTTGTAACAATAAATCCACCAATTACAAGCCATATAAACATACCTAAAGCTGTATATAGAGGTGCTAAGCCTAAACCTTTAAATTTAGAAAATCTAGTACCCATACCAAGAGCTGTCATTGCCATAGTTAAAAGAAATGTATCTATACTATTAATAATATTTACAATGTTTTGAGGAATTAAATGAAATGAGTTAAATCCTGCTACACCAATAAAATAAACAGCGAACCAAGGTATAACAAGTTTAACAGCATTACTATTTTCACCCTCTTTTTTAGCACTATAACTTAGATAAATTCCTAATATAATCAACATAGGTGCAATCATAATAACTCTAGTCATTTTTACAATAACTGCATTATTAGCCATCTCTATTGGAGCATTTGGGATAGAAAATGGAACTGCAACAACTTGTGCAACCTCATGGATTGTTCCTCCAACATATATACCAAATTGTGATGGAGTCATATGAAGAAACCCTTTAGCAGCTGGTTCTATAATTGCAGAGTATAAAACAGGATATAGAAACATAGAAATAGTTCCAAATAGAACAACCATAGATACAGCAATAGCAGTTTTGTGTCCTTCTGCTTTAAGTACAGGTTCTGTTGCTAAAACAGCAGCAGCTCCACATACAGATGCACCTGAAGCTGTTAACATTGATGTATCTTTTTCCATACCAAAGACTTTATTTCCAAGCCAACTTCCAAATACAAATGTAGTTGATAACATAATTAGAGATACTAAAAATCCCTCTAATCCAACATCCATTATCTGTTGAAATGTAATTCTAAATCCATATATTACAATGGCAAAACGGAGTATTTTTTTTCCTGAAAAAGTAATACCTGTATCCCACGCATCTGGAATATGGTTATGTAGTGTATTTGCATAAAAAATCCCCATAACAATACCAATAACAAGTGGAGATAATCCTAACGCATGAATTGGAGCTAATCCTGCAATATATGTAGCTGCTGCTGAAAATATAGCGACAAATAGGATACCACTCATAGTACCTGAACGATTTTCTGGTGAAAATGCCATAAAGTTCCTTTTATATTAAAATATTTGATAAAATTATATTATTTTTATATTTAAAAAGAGTATATAAATTAATTTTATTAATAACTTTTTTTTAATATGTTTCATTTATTAAAAGGAGCAAAAATGTCTTTTAAGTATGCTATTGCCTTAACAGGTGGAATTGCTACAGGTAAAAGTACAGTAGCTAATATATTTATAAGTTTTGGATTTAATATTATAGATGCAGATAAGATATCTCATATGATTTTAGATAAAAACTATTTAAAGATTGCTAAATTATTTGGAGATAGATATATTATAGATAATAGAGTAGATAGAAAATTATTAGGAGGTTTAATATTTTCAGATAGAGAGGCTAAAGAGGCTCTTGAAGAGTTATTACACCCTAGGATATATGATGAGATTAGTAGAATATCTATAGAACAAGATAATCTAAAAAGACCATATTTAATTGATATTCCTCTATTTTTTGAGACAAATCGTTACCCAATAAAAAGAGTAATAGTTGTATATACACCAAAAAAGATAGAGTTAAAAAGGTTGATAAAGAGAGATAGTATCTCATTAGAAGATGCTAAAAAAAGGCTTAATGCACAGTTAGATATAGAGGATAAAAGATTAAAAGCATCATATTTAATAGATAATAGTAGAGATTTAAAATCTCTTCAGTATGAGTGTGATAAAGTTAAGAGACAGATTTTATTAGATTTTAAAAGGGGATAAGAGTTATGTTTAGATGGGTAATTTTTTTAATACTTTCTTATACTTTAATAGGAGCTATTGAGCCATATACTATTATAGCAGATAAGATTATTATTAAAAAATCAACAAGAATGTTATATCTATCAGCAAATAAACAGATATTTGCTAAGTATCATATCTCTTTAGGAGCTAATCCAAAAGGTGCTAAAGAGAGAGAGGGAGATATGAAGACTCCAGAGGGAGTTTATGTTTTAGATTGGAGACAAAAGAGTAAACTATATAATAAATCTCTTCATATTTCATATCCAAATAAAAAAGATAGAGCTAGAGCAAAAAAGTTAAATGTTAGTGCTGGGGGTATGATAATGATACATGGAACTCCATCTAATTGGTCACTTTCTCCTATTGGAGATTGGCTTCCTATGCTTTTAGATTGGACAGAAGGTTGTATAGCTTTAAGTAATGATGATATGGAGGAGGTTTGGAAACAAACTAGAGATGGGATACCTGTATATATAATTCCTTAATAAAATTTTAATTTTTTATGTTAAAATACTATATGAAATATAATAATAGTATCTTAGATAAAAAAAATATTCTAAATAGTTTAAGTTGTGCAACATTAGATGGATTGAGTGCAAAACCTATTGAAGTTGAAGCAACATTTACAAAAGGTTTACCCAATTTCTTAATAGTTGGACTAGTGAGTAGTGATATTCAAGAGGCAAAAGAGAGAGCAAAATCTGCACTTCTTACAAATGGGTTTAAGTTTCCTCCATTAAAAGTGACTATCAACTTAAGTCCTAGTGATATTAGAAAGAGTGGAACACATTTTGATTTGGTTATGGCTCTTCTTATTGGATTATATAAAAATAGAATAGAGAGAAGAGATATATTTATATTTGGTGAATTGGGATTAGATGGTAGGGTAAAATCGAGTTCAACTCTTTTTCCTATTATTCTTTCTCTTAAAGAGCAGGGTTTATTAAAAAGAGCTGTAGTTCCAAAAGAGGCAATGGAGTATCTCTCCTATATTGCAGGGGTTGAATTTATACCTGTTAGCTCACTAGATGAAACCATTAATATTTTTAAAACTAACTCTTTTACCTCTACAACTAAAAGATTTAACTATAAAGCAAAAAGTTTTATTATTGATAATCAGAGATACTTTTATGATAATAGTATTGAGAGTGATTTTATAGATATAAAAGGGCAGAGTATTGCAAAGAGAGCTTCAATAGTTGCATCTGCTGGTATGCACAACTTCTTAATGGAAGGAAATCCAGGGTGTGGAAAAAGTATGATAGCAAAAAGATTAAAAGATATTTTACCACCTCTTATGGAAAATGAGATGTTATCTATTGCAAAACATCAATTTTTAGATGGAACTACTCCAGATTTTATAGCTAAAAGACCTGTTCGTTCACCACATCATACAGCCACATTAGCCTCAATCTTTGGAGGAGGTTCACATAGAGCTAAAATTGGAGAGGTAGCTTTAGCTCATAATGGAGTTCTATTTTTTGATGAGTTACCACATTTTTCCAAAAATGTATTAGAGGCATTAAGAGAGCCTCTTCAAGATAGAGTAGTAAATATCTCTAGGGTTAATTCAAAAGTTAAATATGATGCTGATATTATGTTTGTTGGAGCTATGAACCCATGTCCTTGTGGAAATTTACTATCTAAAAGAAAAGTATGTAGATGTAGTAAGAGAGAGATAAAAAGATATAAAAATAGACTCTCTGACCCATTTTTAGACCGTATTGATATTTTTGTTGTAATGCAAGAGATTAGCCCTACAGATAGAGGAGATATTAGTTCAAAAGAGATAAAAAATATGATAAACTTAGCATTTAAGCTACAAAAGAGTAGAGGACAGAGTAGGCTTAATGGTAAACTAGAGACTAAAGATGTAGAGAAATTTTGTAAATTATCTAAAGATGCAAATAATACTCTAAATATAGCAGTAGAGCGATTTGCATTGTCCCATAGAGCAATAGAGAGTATTAAAAAGGTATCTAGGACTATTGCAGATTTAGATAACTCTAAAGATATAGAGAAAAAACATCTATTAGAGGCACTATCATATAGAAGAAGAGATGAAAATTAAAACATATGTTTATTTTTAAAAAAAATTACAAAATCTCTTGACAAAATATTTTATTTTTACTATAATTGCACTCCTTTTTAAGAGATAGTCTCTTTTAGAGAGTTAACGGAGTGTAGCGCAGTCTGGTAGCGCACCTGGTTTGGGACCAGGGGGTCGAAGGTTCGAGTCCTTTCACTCCGACCATTGATATTTAAAAAATATGATAGTTAAATCAAAGATTTAATGGTAGGCGTAGTTCAGTTGGTAGAGCATCTGTTTGTGGCACAGAGTGTCGCGGGTTCGAGTCCCGTCGCCTACCCCATTGGTAGGATAACCTGAGATGAAGAAGCGCTAGTGGCTCAATTGGATAGAGCATCAGACTTCGGATCTGAGGGTTAGGGGTTCAAGTCCTCTCTAGCGTGCCATTTGATTTAATTATTTTATTGTTGCACTCGTAGCTCAGCTGGATAGAGCACCCGCCTTCTAAGCGGGCGGTCTCAGGTTCGAATCCTGACGGGTGTGCCACTTATTATATTTTATGCGGATGTGGTGAAATTGGTATACACGCTAGACTTAGGATCTAGTGCTTCACGGCGTGGAGGTTCGAGTCCTCTCATCCGCACCATTAATTAAGAAATAGGTTTATTAATAACTTTTTTCTACTCTTTTCCCCCATTTAAATTTATTTCTATACCAACCATTTAGGTTTGATACTGTTACTGAATGAGCGTTTCCGCTACTTGCATGGATAAATCTATAATTTCCAATATATATACCAGAGTGGTTTACATGTCCTCTTTTAGCAGTATCAAAAAATAGTAAATCTCCATCTCTTAACTCATTTACAGAGAGTTTTTTGCCTCTTATTTGAGATTGTGCAATAGCTGTTCTAGGAACATTAATTCCTGCTTCTCTTGTAACACGATATACAAATCCTGAACAATCAAAACTATTTGGGCCTATTGCTCCATATCTATATGGTTTTCCTAAATACTTTTTAGCAATATTAACTATTTTATCTCTACTCTTAATATGATAATTCGTTATCTTATGTGGTCTCTTTATACATCCTGTAAAGATAGAGTATAGAAGTACTAAAGAGAAGACTCTTTTCATTAAAAATACTCTTTTATAATATGTGGAAAGGTATCAATTGTTTTTCTAGCTTTTTTTATCTTATTTTCAAATATGACTTTTGAGTGTGGAAAAGTTTCTTGAAGTTCCTCATATATCTCTATTTTCTCTTCTATATGTTCTTCCATAGCATCTAATACTTTTTGCATTCTCTCTTGGCTTACAGCATATTTCATTAAAAGCTCAAACATTCTCTTTCGTGGGTGAATTGCCATTGAGTCTCCTGCTGTATTTGCAATATCTTTAATATCCCATCTTGATAGATATATCCCACTTACACTTGGTGCTAAAATCTTGGCATATAGTGCTTCTGTATAGCTTGGATAATCTTTTAAATCAACCTCATCACTAGTAGAACAGCTACCATCACTACAGAACTCTTTACTATTTTTCATAGCTTCAAACTCTGCTCTTAAATCAGATAAATCTTTATCTAACATATATTCTCCTTTTTTACTTTTAGTTTAAATAATATTAGGTATTAAATCTAAATCAACTTTAACTCCATACCATCTGTTTGCAAGTAACATCATTCTAATTGCTAAAATCATATTCTCATCAAAAAATTTTGGATTTTCAACTAAATCATCTATGGCTACATCAAGATTATATCCCATAATCTTACCATCAACTACTTCAACAAATCCTACTAATCCTCTAACCTTTGAGCGTTCATCTAAAATATCACAATACTCTATTGCACTCTTTTGAAACTCTGGCTCTATTATCATTCTATCAACTTTTGAGTTGGCTAGATTTTTCATAGTAAAATTAAAATGCTCATCTTTAATATTTAGTGCTATTGCTGTAGCATTTATACCATTTAATTTCAATATTTTATTAAAATATCGTCTTCTTTTTCCTGTTTGAGCATTATATCCTATAATGGTGCATAGTTTTGTATCTGGTTTTATCTCTTCTGGTCTCATTTTAATCTCCTTTTTTAGTGCGAGATATTATCTCTTTTTTGTAGAGAAATTGTTATGAGTTTATCTTTTTTGCATTCTGATGTAACTCCATAGCCTCTTCCTCTTCTATCTTACATCTATCACACTCAACTAATCCACCTCTATATGTAAAGTAATTTCCACACTCATTACATCTTCTAATATTAAATGAGGCTAGGGTTCTCTGTGTTGGTTCAAAAAACTCTTTTATCTCAAAACCTCTCTGAAGTTGGATAGCATTTGGTTCACAAACATCATGACATAGATGACACTTTAGACACATCATAGCATCAAAATTTATAACAGAGAATTTATTATTACTACTTAAAGCACCTGTAGGACATATACGATAACATATTTGACAATTTGTACAACTCTTATCAATAAACTTTTGAGATATAAAGCTTATATCCTCTTGGGTTATAATATCATACTCTTTTGGTTTTTCTTGTCGTTTTAAGAGAGAAAATAGAAGTTTTCTCTTATCTGGAATTTTCTTCTCTTTAATACCTGCAATTACATCAATATCTATACCAAATTTTTTAAGCTCGTCTGCAACAAATGCCTCATCAAACTCTCTTTTACTCTTCACTGCACCCTTTAGAGAGAGAAATGAGCGTCTATTTGATATATTATTCTCTAGTTTCTTATCTATATCTTGAATAGATTTAATAACTATCTGTTTATTTGATATACTAGATAGGATAAAATTTGCCTCTTTTATATTTTCTATAAGATGTTTTTGTAACTTATTATCTCCACACTCACAAGAGTATGCATCTATAATAATAGGTTTATCTTTTGCTAAAGCTAAAGAGATAAGATGTTCTATACTTAATACAGATAGACATGAGTATAAATCTTTTTGACATACTAATGAGGAGTTGTCTTCTTCTAAAAATTTAAAAAAGAACTCTATAGATGAAAATCCTGAAAGAGAAAAGGCCTCTGTTGGACATACTCCAACACAACCACCACAGTTAATACACTCTGCTGGTGTAAAAGCAGGAATATTATCTACTATCTTAATAGTATCAACAGGACATATATCAACACATTTGCTACACTCTGAAAATTTACTACTAGCTCTTATGCAAGATGCTACATCAAACTCTAAATGCATCTATTTTAACTCTTTCAACTTTTCTAACTTATTACATATATACTCAAAATCACTAAGTAGAAACTCTAGTGCTAACTCTGCTCCATCATGGTATAGTGCAGTTCTTGCTTCTCTCTTCATATTAATTAGAAACATAGGTGACCAATCTAATAGATGCTCTTGCAAAAACCCTTTTTGAACTTGTAAAATCTCTTTTATACCTAGTTTATCATCTGCTTTAAAAGCTTTTTTTAGTGCTGTTGTTAACATATACATAAATTCTAACTCAATACCGATATGGTCAGGACTTACAACTCTTGCTTTATCTAACTCTACTCTAAAGTCTAAATTATTATATAGAGCAAGTATAGGGTTATCCCCTCCACTCTCTATCATCTGGTCATCTCTCTTATAGAAACTCTCATAGGGTATTAGATGTAGTAAAAATAGGTTAGCATAATCAACATCTAAATATCTCTCTTTTAATATCTTATTGCTAAATTCTCTTCTTTTATCCCACTCTTTATAGTTTGGAAATAGTTCTAATATCTCTATATTTTTTTCAATAAACTCTAAAAACTCTATATCAACCTCTATAATCATTAATCTTGATATGAGAGAGTAGAGTGTTATTCTATTATCTATCTCCTCTTCTGTAATATTCATAATTATCCTTTTTTTAATTAATAAGGATATTTTACAACATTCAATTTAAATATAAGATATAAAAATTTTAAATAATAAGTTTTTATTTTATTTTTCTCTTAAACCACTCAACCACTAAAAGACCAACTCCTACCAATATTAAAATAAAGATTATAGAGCCTATAATAACTTCATTACCTATAGGCTCTTTTAGATTAAACATCTATTACCTTTTGACATCTATCACATAAGCCATTCTCCTCTTCACTTGCATATCTCCAACATCTTGGACACTTCTCTTTAGCTACTAATGAGATAGTATAGTTAGAGTCATCTATGCTAAATTGAGCCAACTCTTTACCTGTTTTAGTTTCGTCCATTCTACTAACTACAAACCAATCTTCTAAATCTTGTCTATTTTTAATAGGGAATTTAGATATATCTCCAATAATCTCTAACTCTAGTGTTGATTTTATAATTTTATCTTTTTTAAGTCTATCAACTATTTCAGAGAAACTATCTCTAGCTTGTAGAAGAAATTTATCATCAAAACTAGCCTCAACTATAGGTATCTCCTCATATACTAAATCAAATACGCTCTCCATAT
>JALWDJ010000005.1 GCA_027014605.1 Campylobacteraceae bacterium | reverse complement strand
TCTGAGCCAGGATCAAACTCTCCATTAAAATGAATGGCTTGAACCATATTTATATATCACTTTTTTAAAAAAAGTGCAAAAATTAAATCTCAGATAGACTTGATTTTCTATTTACTTATATTTAGTTATTAAAGACCATTTTTTATCTCTACAAACTCTAATTGGTTTGTGGAGGCGTATTATAGACAAATTTTTCTTTTATGTCAAGGATTTTTTAGACTTTTTTGTTAATTTCTCTAATAATTTCTATTAAATTCTTATTTTCCACATTAATTGCTATATCGGAAACATTTAAATATGCTTTTTCTCTATCATTATATAACTCTTCTGCTCTTTTAGGTTCTAGAAAAAGTGGTCTCTTTTTTAATTTAGATTTAGAATTTTTTGCAGTTAATAATCTATTATATATCCAATCAAATGAAGCATGTAATAAAACTATCTTTCCTAATTTCTTTAAATTATTAACTTTATAAAATCCTCCTCCACAAGATATAAAAGAGTTATCTACTGAATTTTCAATCCAATCTGCACACTCTTGTTCTAATAATCTAAATCTACTCTCTCCATATTTTTTAAAAATCTCTTTGATACGCATATTCTCTTTTGATTCTATTAAATCATCTGTATCAATAATAAAAGAACCATACTCTTTTGAGTATGCTCTAGCTGTTGTACCTTTCCCAACTCCCATAAATCCAATAAGAATAATATTATTTTTACTCATCTACTCCCCCTTTTTAATCTAATAGTATAACCTTAACTCTATCGCCAATTTCTTTTGAGCTATCTTCTTCTGAAGTTACCATTAAAGCAGTTTCATCTAACATATTTGTAAGTATTGCACTTGTTCCACTCTTTTTACCCTTAAAATCAATAAAATAGTTACCATCTTCTAAACTAACTCTACAAGCTGTAAACTCTGCTTTTTTTTGTCTCTTTTTAAATGGTTCTCTAAGAGTTGCTTGAACTATTTTTAAAGAAGGAGTATTATTATTTTGTAGTTTTTCTATTAATGGGACAAGATATAAAAGTGCTGTTACTGTAGAAGAGTATGCAAATCCTGGTAGTGCTATAATAAATTTATCACCTTTTTTAGCAACCATAATATGTTGCCCTGGTTTTACTCTTACACCTTTAAATAGAACTTTACAACCCAATTCAACTATTACATCTTTTACAAAATCAAAATCACCTACACTAACTCCACCTGTAGTAACAACAATATCACTCTGCCATAAAGCATCTTTAACATTCTTTAATATAGTATCTTTATCATCACGAATACAACCTAACTGTAGTGGCTCTCCACCATATTTTTTAATAATAGCTTCTAAAATATAGTTATTACTACTACGAATTTGAGATATATTTTTTTGAACTTCACCCAATTCTAAAAGCTCACTTCCTGTTGAGATTATAGATACTATAGGTTTCTCATATACTAAAGAGGATACAATATTTAGACTTGCCATAACTCCAATATGGGCAAAATTTATCTTTGTACCCTTTTTAATAAGTTTTTCTCCTCTAGCATAATTCTCTCCTATCTCCCTTACAGAAAAACCTAATGGAACAACCTCATCAATAACTATCTCATCTCCATCAACAGTAATATTTTCAATAGGAATAAGTGTATCTGAACCATATGGCATTAAGGAGCCTGTAAAAGTCTTAATACAAAAACCTCTCTTAACACTATCTCTAAGTTCACTTCCTGCTGGATTTATACTTGATATTTTTAATCTTTTAAGTTTTAAATCCTCATATCTAATTGCATATCCATCCATTGCTGATGTTTTAGCCTCTGGTGAGTTATGGTCTGCTATAATATCCTCTGCTAAAACATATCCTAAACAGTGAGTTAAATATCTTTTACTCTTTTTATACTCATCTATCTCTATATTTTTAATAATTTCCATAGAGTCATTAAAATGTAAAAATGCCATTACTTATCTTCCTTACTTGCTAATATTCCACTACCACTCATAGGTGTACTTCTATTTTCTGCATAAATCCGTTTCCCATCTACTACATCATATTTCCAAATAGGAGCATTTGCTTTAAAATCTTCTACAAACTCATCTATAAGCTCTAATGCTACCCTTCTTTTTGGAGAAAATACTGCTGATATATATGAGGAGGTATGAACTGGGACATCTCCAATAGAGTGTGCCATTTTTACCTTAGCACCTCTTTTTTCTGCTCTATCTACCCAACTATTAAACCAACTCTCTAATATAGGTTCATATATATCAAAACTTAAAGCCTCAATATTATCTTCTGCCCTAATTGTTCCAATAAATGGTATAAACGCTCCATAATTAGACTCTCTCTCTTCATCTAACCATCTATTAAAAATAGATTTTATATCCAATGAGCCTTGATATAATTCCATTTTAACCTCCACAAACAGGTGGAAGGATAGATACTACATCACCACTATTTAATTTTTTTGATAAATCATTACACATTTGATTATTAACTGCGACTGCACATCTATCTAACCAACTACTAACATTCTCTATATTTTGTAAAAAATTAGCTACATCTTCTAAGCTCTTTGCCTCTATCTCTAAAGAATCTTGTTCAATTGGTCCTAGAAACTCAATTTTTACCATTAGTTTACTCACTTTTTTAAAATTATTTGATTATAAAAGTTGTTTGATATAATTACGCTTAATTCTAATATATAGGTGAACTATTGTGATATTTGGCTCTATAAGCTACCTTAACCTTCTACCTTTTCAGATTTTTTTAAAACGATATATTAAATACTCCTCTATAAAAATGGCATTTAACTATAGAAGAGATGTTCCTAGTAAGATAAATTTTGCATTAAAGAGAAGAAAAATAAATGCTGGATTTATATCTAGTATTGAATCTCCTAAATATAGATGTAGTAACTTAGGAATTATTGCCAATCGTGCTGTCTATAGTGTATTTGTAATTAATGGAAATAATAAAATAGATAAAGAGTCTGCTTCATCAAATCTATTAGCATCAATACTCAATCTAGAAGGTGAAGTTATTATTGGAGATAAAGCGTTAAAGTACTATTTAGATGGTGGAAAAGGGATTGATTTAGCAACAGAGTGGTATAAAAAAACATCTTTACCTTTTGTATTTGCAAGACTATGTTATAACTGTCATAGTAAAAATATAAAAAATATAGAGAGAATTTTTTTAAAACAACCAATAAAAATACCCCAATATATACTAAAAAAAGAGGCAAAAAAAAGGGGAATTACCCCAAAAGAGTTACTGTGGTATCTTAAATTTATAAAATATAAAATAGATTACAAATCAACTAAATCACTCAAACTTTTCTTAAAAAAAGCTAAAAATCATAAGTAACACCAGCACTAACAGCATGTAATCTCGGTGCATGAGTTTTAGCAACCATTCTCTCATAATCAACAAAGAGTCCTAAACCTTTCTCTTGATCACCCTCGCCATCAAAATTTCTTGAATAAATCCCATTTTTAGATATATCCTTAGATAAATCAACTTCAACTCCTCCACCTACAGCTAACCCATCACTATCTAAATGTGGCATGCTCCCTCTCACTTTTGTTTTTGCTACACCTATTAATCCATAAAGATTTGTACTATTAGTTATAGGTAGCATAGGTTTAGCATATACTCCAATATGTTCCACTTTAGTTCCATCTGACTTCCAATTAGTTTTAGAACCTCTAGCTTCAACCCCAATATATTGGTTTAAATCATATCCTACTCTTCCTATGATACCATAAGTTATATCTTTATTTGTAATTTTTACACCGTTTTTACAATGACAACTATCTTTATATCTTACACCATTAATACCTAAACCTACATAAAAACCATTTGTAGATATTTTCTTTTTAGGTTTAATAACAATAGGTATTGGTGTTGGTTTAGTAGTTGGTTCTGGTGGTGCTACATAAACAGGAGTTGATTCTGGTTCTATAGTAGGTTCATCTACTACACTCTCCTCTTCTACTGTTGGCTCAATATATTCATCTTCAATAGGTGAAGCCTGTTCATCTGCTATTACTGCATCATCTATCTCATAATCAGTAACAGGAGAAATATCTCCTCCTGCATAACTAAAATTTCCTATTGCAATTAATGCAATTATAGATAGTTTTAAAGCTCTCATTTTTTATCCTTTATTTAATATTTAATTTAAAATCTTCCTCTTTAATAAATATAGTCCCTAATAGAGTAAATAATAAGAATAGTATAATAGTTCCGAAGATACTTAGTGATGGTGTTGATTTATAATCCTTACAATCACAATTACTATCAATAGTATCATCACTAATATCTACATCACTACTAACTCCTGTAGAGATAATTCCTGCATCATAAGTTAAATTATCTTTTGTTACATTAATATTAACTCTCCCAGCACTATTGACATCAGAATCTATAATATCATTAGCTCCAATATTCTGTTTTGTAAAAATATATCCTGATGGGAGATTACTAAATCCTATTGAATATCTACCTCTAATAATAGTAAATTCATATATTCCACTAGCATTTGTTTTTGTTCTATTAGTAACCTCTCCACTACTGTTGTATAAAACAACAGTTACACCCTCAACTCCATTTTCATCCTCATCTTGAATACCATTTTTATTACTATCATACCAAACTCTATCTCCAATAGTAAATTTCTTACTATCTCCTGTTGATGTTGGAGTAGGAGTTATAGTAGATGTAGGCGTTGGGGTAACTACAACCGTTGTTGGTCGTGATGTAGGAATTGGAGTAACTACAACTGGAGTTGGTGTAGAAATAACTACTCTTGTTAAAGAGATATTAGCATGATTACTTACTCCACCACAACTATCTGTTATAGTATAAGATATATCTGTTGGATTATTATAGAAATCACTATATGATATAAATTTAATCTTACCACTACTTGTTACACTCCAAACTCCTTGATTTGCAACAATCAGAGTTTTATTATTATCTTTCAATACTCCTCCATCTGGTCGTGAAACTATCTTTAGAGTTGATTTATCTAATTTACATTTTGGACTATCATATACTATATCATTAGATAATACATCTATAGTAATAGTTCCTGTAGTCGGTAAATCTTTAGTATCATCAATAGCTTTTGGTGGAGTATGAGATTTACACTCTCCTGTATAATATTTTCCACTATTTTCACTACTATACATCTTTTCTACATCATCTTTTTTCAGAGCTAAATTATATATTTTTATCTCGTCTAATATACCATTAAAATTACCCATAGTTTTAGAATAATATTTTCCTGTTCCAATTAATAATTTTTCACTATTTGAAGATGATGGATCTATTGTATAATTATTAGTTCTATCAAGTTTGCCATTTATATATATCTTTATCATTTTTGTTATATTATCTCTAACTAAAACAATATGTGTCCACTTTTCTAAAGGTATAGTTGATTTAGAAAATGTATCTGCTGTACCATTATGTTTATATTTAAATTTTCCATTTTCCCATAGAACTAACGAGTATTCTGCATTAGCTCCAGCTTCATCTCCTCCACCATTACCTTTTACAATAAGTGCTTCTCTTTTATGCTCTTTTGGGTATATCCAAAATGATATAGTTAAACTATCTATAAGATCATGATTACAATCATGTTTAACACTCATTACTCCATTACTAGAAAAACTAAGTCCATTTTTAATCTTTCCACTCTTAACTATCTTTGCATCACCACCTAATTTCCCATCTAGTTTTAATGGTTGATTATTTTTAGTAGTTGGATTTCCTTTACAATCCTCAAACCTATACTCTGCTTTCAGTGCAAAACTATTAATTGTAGCCGATATTAAAACAACACCTATAATAAATAAATTTTTAAAATAGCTCATGCTATCCTCCTAATTATAATATATATGGTCATATCATATACTATCTAACAAATGATAACATACCTTTCCTAAAACATAATTAAAAAATATTTATTTTTATTAGAATAAATTAGAAATATTAAAATTATCTTAAATGATATAATCAATAATATATTTTATAAGAAATTAATTAAATATAATATTAAGATTTATGAAGTTTTTTGTAGCATGGCACACCCAAAGGGATTCGAACCCCTGACCTACAGTACCGCAAACTGTTGCTCTATCCAGCTGAGCTATGGGTGCATTTTTATTTATTATGAGGGAGAAATTATATCTGATTTTTTCTCTAATTTCAAGAGATTTTTAAGAGTTTTCTATCTTATACTGCTTTAATATCATCTCTATTTTTAAACGAGGAATATCTAAAATATTTTCTATTAGAGGAATATCTTTTCCATCATTATACATCTGTATTATCTTCTCTTTCAATTTACTATCAGGAGTTAAAACTTTCAACTCTAAATCATATACATAACTCTCCAATCTAGTTAATCTCTCCTCTAAAATCTCACAATATTCGCTCTTTTGAGCCTCTCTACTCTTCTCTAAAAATAGATATATAATTACACTCATAAATCCTAAAAGAGAAAATATACTTATTATATATAATATCTCCAATTTAAATCACCTCCAAAATAATTAATATTAAAAACATTATGCCTAAATAGCCATTTACTGTAAAAAAGGCTCTATCTATCTTTGTAAAATCTTTATCTACTAAATAGTGTTCATAAGCTAATGCAATAGCACTAAGAATTATAGCTAATTGTGAAAAAAATCCTAACCCTGCACTCTTAACAAAGAGTATCCAAAAAATAATAGTCAATATATGAAACACTTTAGCTATAAGCATACTATTTTCTACACCAAATTTAGAAGGGATAGAATATAAATTGTGAGCCTTATCAAACTCTATATCCTGTAATGAATAGAGTAAATCAAATCCAGCTACCCAAAATAGAACCCCTACGGCTAGATATATAGACCATAATGGTATATCTCCCTCTACAGCTACTACACCTGCAATTGGTGCTAAACCTAATGATAGTCCTAAAATAATATGAGCTAAAGATGAAAATCTCTTAAAAAGTGTATATGCACCTAAAATAAGAAGTATAGGGATAGATAACTTTAGAGCTAAATTATTAATAAAATATGCAACTAATATAAAGATAACTGCATTTAAAATAATAAATAGAACCATAATAGAAGTAGATACTCTTCCATCAACCGATGGTCTATCTTTAGTTCTTGGATTTAGAGCATCTATATCTCTATCAAGATAACGATTAACCCCCATAGCAAAATTTCTAGCACTAATAGAGGCTAATAATCCTAAAAAAAATAGTCTCCATCCAAACCAACCATTAGATGCTACAATCATAGCAATAAATATAAACGATAGAGAAAATATACTATGTTTAAACATAATAAGTTCAGATATATTTTGTAATTTTATTTTTATATTACTCATTATGGGTGTCTTATCTTTATATTACTATTTAATGACCATGCAATAATTACTACAAACAGAGCTATTATAAAAGGATTAGAGACTATATTATAACTATATATTAAATATAAAACCCATAATAAAATTGCACCAAGAGGTGTTGGAACTCCTATAAAATACTTCTCAGCCTCACCAACCTCAACCTTTAAATTAAACTCAATAAGTCGTCTAAGTCCTGCTATAATATAGCCAATAAAGATAACTCCTAAAATTAACTGTTCTATATTAGAGCTATGGGTTGTAATTGAATAATATAGTAAAAAAGATGGCATTATTACAAAAGATATAAAATCTGCATAACTATCAACCTGTATTCCAAACTCTGTTGAGAGATTATATTTTCTAGCAACTTTACCATCTGCAATATCTAAAGCACCTGCTATCCATGCTAATATAATGGCTATAAAAAACTCACTATGAACAATAAAATGAATAGCAATAATTCCACACGAGATATTGCTAAAAGTGATTAAATTTGCAAGATTAAAACGGTTGTTTTTATCAAATAACATCAAATTACCCTTCCTTTAAAAAAAAACTTATTCTACCCTATTAATTATTATGCTAATATTTTGATATGGATTTATCTAGACAAATTGCACTAATTGCACCGACAGCATCAGGAAAAACAGCACTATCAATAGAACTTGCTAAAAGATATAATGCAAATATTCTATCTTTAGACTCTCTTTCAATATATAAAGAAATAGATATTGCATCAGCTAAACCAACTAAAAAAGAGAGAGAAGGAGTTAAACATTTTGGAATTGATATAATATATCCAAATGAAAATTTTAGTGTAACTACATTTATAAAACTATATCAAAAAGCAAGAGAGGAGAGTATAAAAGATAATAAAAAACTTATAATAGTTGGTGGAACAGGATTTTATCTAAAAAGTCTTATAGATGGAATTAGTCCAATTCCTAAAATATCTAATGAGACAATAGAAAAAACACTTAATCTATTAAAAGATACTAAAAAAGCTTATAATTTTTTATATAATATAGATAGTAAATATATGAGAAAAATTAAACCTACAGATAGATACAGAGTAGAGAAGATGTTAAATCTCTATTTTGAGACAAATTTAACTCCAACAGAATATTTTAGTAAAAATCCACCACAACCAATAATAAAAGAGCCGATTGATATATATCAAATAACAACTCCTAGAGAGATATTAAGAAAAAGAATATCAATAAGAACTAAAAATATGTTAGATATGGGATTAATTGATGAGGTAAAATATCTTATAGATAAATATACAAACTTTCCAAACTGTATGAGAGCTATAGGAATTAAAGAAGTAATAGATTATTTAAATGGATTTTATAATATAGATGAACTAAAAGAAAAAATTATTATTAATACAGCAAGACTTGCTAAAAGACAAAGAACTTTTAATAGGTCTAAATTTAAAAATAGTATAGATATGAGCTTAGAGGAGTTAAAAGCTAAAATATTATAGTTCTATTACCATTTAAAAAGACTCTATCATTAAGCACTAGATTTAAAGCACGAGATAAGACAATCTTCTCAACATCTCTACCTGCTTTTTGCATATCTTGCCACTCAAATCTATGGTTAATAGGGATTACATCTTGAGCTATAATTGGACCTTCATCTAAATCATCTGTTACAAAGTGGGCTGTTGCTCCAATAATCTTAACTCCCCTTTTATATGCTTGTTTATATGGATTTGCTCCAATAAATGCAGGAAGAAAAGAGTGGTGGATATTGATTATTTTATTGGCATAGTCCGATACAAAATTAGAAGTTAAAATACGCATATATTTTGCTAAGACTATATAGTCAAATCTATATCTATTTATTACTTTTTTAACCTCATCTTCATGCTCTTCTCTACTCTTACCATTAGCAGTTATATGAAAAAAGGGTATATTAAATCGTTCTACTAAACCTTGTAGAGTATTATGGTTTGCTATAATTGCTTTTATATCAGCATCTAACTCTCCTGCTTCATGACGGATTAATATATCTCCTAAGGCATGAGACTCTTTTGTTGCAAGTATTATAATACTCTTTCTTTTAGGCTCAATAACTCTTAGATTGGCAGATTTAGGAATAACCTCTTTTAGAGCATCTCTTAATCTATTTTTATTAAAATCTCCTGTTACAACAGTTCGCATAAAAAATCTTCTTTGCTCTCTATCTACAAACTCACGGTTATTTTCGATATTTAAATCTCTATCATAAAATACTTTTGAGATTTTATATACTAAACCCTTCTCATCATTACAATCTATTAAAACTCTTACTCTTTTCATATCTATCCTATCTATTCTATCCAATAAAAAATAGAATTATAGTAGTTAAAACTTATAACTAAAACTTGTAGTAATTAAGTCAGCCCCACCTTTAGAGAATTTACCAATAATCCCATTTTTGTTTTCCCCTGCTTTTAGAGTTGTAGTATCCTTTTCATCATGAAGATATGCAACTCCCCAAGATAGAGCATCATTTATATCTATGCGAACACCCATAGAGTAGATATTAGCATCACTATCCGGTAACTCATAACTAATATACTCTTTTGGAATAGGAGTCTCATCTTTAGCATAGGCTAACATATAGGTAATATTATCCATTTTAATGGTTGCTCCTAATCTAAATGTATCTGTATCTTTCCAATTTTTAATTTTTGGATTATCAAATGGTCCAACTAATGCAGATGGTATCTTTGATCCATAATTAAAATCTAAACTCTTATATTTTGACCAATATGTTCTCTCATAATCAAACTCTAAAGTAAATCTATCTAACCAAGTTTTACTAATAGCAAAATTAAAAGATGCAGGAAGGGGAATATTTACATTTGCACTATACTGCTTACCAATATTTCCAATATATAGATTTGTATCTTTGCTATCTGCCTTTTCATTTAGATTAACATTAGAGCGATATGTCATGGCTAAATTTATATCTGATAGTGGTCTGTATGTTGTTGCTAAGTTATATCCATACTCAATCGTATTTCCCTGCATCTCTCTTCTAATAGGAAGATTTACATAGTTTCCATTATTATATACTTCACCCTCAGAGTATATTAATCTAACTCCCCCACCAATGGAAAGATTATCAAATATTTTATATGATAAAGCAGGATTAAACTCTGTTACTCTTAATGTAAACTCTTTAGCAAATAACTCTTGATAGGCATTTTCAAACTCATTTGTATTTATAGTATATCTATTTGGATGAACAAGCCATCTTTTTTTAAGTCCAGCAGGAACTATTAAACTCATACCCCATCTAAAGTTACCTATTGGATTTGATATATAGTGAAAATATGGAATACTCTTATTTTCAACTTCAGAAGTCCCATTTGCATCATATATATTAGTAGGAGATAATGCCTGTTTTCCTCTAAATCTATTTTCATTTAGATGAACTAGAGTTAAACCTGCTTCCATTATATTTTTATCTAAATTTAAAAATACCATATTAGCAGGATTAAAATAGGCACTATCTGCACCTGTAGTATGTGCCACATAAGCTCCACCTAGTGCCATTGAGTTTAATGACTGCTCTGGTATCTTATATCCTCCTGCTACTATTAAAGAGCTTGTAAATATGCTTACTATTACTACTTTTCTCATAATTTTCTCCTAATATCCAAACTTCTCTTCTCTTATTTTAGAGAAGATACGAACTGCTAACTTATAAGCATACTCTCCACACTCTCCATGAGTCATATTGTGGTCTAACCTTAACTCTTTTTCAATAGGTATAAGTTTTACATCTCTAGCACCCATTTTTTGCATTGATGCCTCTGTAATTTGAGAAATAGCATAAGGAATTACATCATCACCTTGACAATGTAATAGTCTAACAGGTGTATCTGGAGCCCAATTTGATACTGTGTTTCCTACAACAGCATCTCTAAACCAAAAATTACTATCTTTAAAAAAGTTATTTACAAAAGTTGGATTAAAAAGTCCTGTAGAGCCTGTAGTATCATAACTAAGCTCTGGGTCTATAAACTCTCTTGTTTTAGAGCCATCAATTAATGCCGGTAGCTTAGAGGCATAAGGTTCATTTATAACTGTTGATACCTCTTTATCATACGCTTTAGCATAAGCATAACCAAAATTTGCCATAAAAGATGGGACAGAGAGTTTAGAAGAGGATAAAACTCCAAAAGCAGTCTTATTGACATCATAAGGTCCAGCCATTGGAATTGCCATGTCAACACTTAACTCTCCATCTTCTTCTATCTTTTGAAGAGTTGCCATTGAAGCATACCCACCTTCACTATAACCTGTAAGAAATAGTTGATTATTTAATAGAATATTATTATTATAAGCAAAGTTTTTAACAGCTTTAATAAAATCAATAGTTGTATAGGCTAATGATTTTTTTAGCACAAAAGGGTGATAGTGTTTTTTATATGAGTCACCAAATCCAATATAGTCAGGTTGCAAGGTTGCAAATCCTCCAAGTGATGTTAATAGAATTGATGCTCCATCAGGTACACCACTATTAGAGGCTATTACAGATGGGGCATCGGCATTAGCAAATATTGTACCATGGTCATCACTAACCATAGAGAACCCCAATTTAGATATAGCACTTGGAACTCCTGTAGGGATAACAAAAAGTCCTGATACTGCAACCTCTTCCCCATGCTCATCAGTTGTTGTATATGGTATCTTATATGCTTTATATCCAAATACAACTTGATTTTTATCTATTAATCCCTTTTGAAGTAGATTATCTTTCATCATTTTAGATGAAAAATCTACGACTATCTCTCCACCTTTTACTCTTGTATCTGCTGGTCTATCTATATCTCCACAACCTACAAATAATATAATATTGGTTGATATAAATATGCTTTTTATAGATGTTTTCACATATTCTCCTTAAAACTAATTAAAAAGATTTTAACATCAAATAGCTTTAAATGTGATAGTTAAAGTAGTTAGATGGATAGTAGGTTTGTGGGCAGAATGCCCACAAAAAAGAAGAGTAGTTAAGCTTTTATCTCAACTGAATATGCTTTAGCAGATAGTGCTGGTCCTGTTCTTTTCATATGAGTTGGTCTTCTTAGCTTGTCACCTGCTTGAAGAGGTCTTGTAAATTTATCTCTCCATATCTGATATATCTTCATATTATTCTCATAATTTACATATATATCACCAATAGTATCATCTTTTCCGGCAAGTTCAACTCTTATCTTTTGATGCCAAGCGTGATTTCCTGCAATTGGGTCTGGGTGTGGTGCTGCTACAGCATTTTGCCATGAACCACTTAAACCATCCCACCAGATATTATCAAGGTCTTTATTATATTTTTTAAACTGCCAAGTATCTTTTCTTGCCATCATTCCAGCATCAATACCTTGTTTTGGTTTAAGAGTACCAATTTTCCCATCCATTGTCATATCATAAAGTGGAGTACCAAGTCCCATAACACCTAATTGATGACTAAATCCAGGAATATCAACTGCATTTTTAAGTTTCCATCTACCTGCATGATGAGAGTTTGCCATAACTCCTGGCATCTGTGCCTCTGTTGGTACTGCCATTGCAATAAAGTATCCACTCTCTAATCCTGATACTGTATCTATAATAGTAACCTTAATTGCATCACCCTGTTTAATATTTAGCTTTTTAGCATCTTGTGTATTAATCCAAACTGGATTATGGTTTTGTGAAATCTCCATAAGGTGTTTAGAGTTAACTGAACGAGTATGGATATTATATGGTAATCTATAGACTGTATTTAGAGCAAATTCATTCTCTTTTTTCATATAGTCATGATGAACTTGAGTTACAAGATGTATCATCTTCTCTCTCTCAGCCTTATTTTTAGGATAGATTGGTATAGCATACTCTGGCCACTTCCACTCTGCAAACCACTCGGAGAAGAACTCTAATTTTTTACTTAGAGTATGGAAACCACCTACAATTTTTCCATTAACCTCAACTCCAATAGCCTTTTTCTCACCATTATGGTCAGCTAATATTGTACCAAACTCATCTTTTACTAACTCATCAATATCATACTCATGTCCGTGAGCAATAAATTTATTACCCTCTCTCTTTAGAGGTCTTTCTTGAGGTCTATAGATATTATCCTCTTCTAACCATGTACCCATATCTCTCATCAACTCATAGTTAGGATATTTAGAGTTAGGATATTTAGCTTTTGCTGTTTTTTTTAGATTTGGTAAATTATCAAATGCTGCTTGATACCACTCTGCAATAGTTACAGCTCTTTTTGGGTCTGCTTTTGATGCCCAATATTTTTTAACTCCAAGCTTACCTGTTGGGTCAACATAATCAACCATTAGATTTGCCCAGAACTCTACCTCTTCCCAAACTTCACCAAGCCCTGATGCCATATGAGCTTCAAGTGTTCCTCTTGATGGGTGTTTTGGTTTCCAACCCATTTTCTCTAATGCAACTCTAAGTGCTGGTTGTCTAAATGCTAACCATCTTGATGGTTGTGTTGGTGATGAGTGTTGGTCATGTCTCTCACCTGCAAGTCCAACAGGTAAAATATAATCACAATACCAGTTTGTCTCACTCCATGTGGGAGATAGATTAAATGATAACTCAACCTTATCTTCTCTCTTTAGTGCCTCTATCCATCTAAATCCATCTGGATTAATCCAAACAGGATTATACATTCTAGGAACATAAACAGCTATCTTTTCAGGAACTTGTAACCCTTTACTCTTCCATTTATCTCTCCACTCATCATCAAGTAGAAGGTGAGGAAGTAGGAAACTCATCTCATAAGCACTAAGTGGATATTCAGGTGGCCATGCCAACTCGTTCCAAACATCTACTTTATCAGGTTTCTCTCCAGAGACTGTAGATGCTTGCCCCTTACCATTAACAGAGATTTCATGCCAATGGTGTAGTCCAATCTGTCCCTTATCTCCTGCCATTGCTCCACGAAGTACAAAAGGTAAGAACCCCGTTCTTGTATTCATCCAACCACCACGATGAGCAATTGTTCCTGCTCTCCAGAGATATGTAACTACTCTATCACCAGCATCGATAAACATATCATATAGCTTTTCAACTATTCTAGCTTCAATTCTACACTCTTTTACTACAAAATCAAGTGTATATGGAGAGTACATCTCTGAAATCATCTTAATAAAATCTTCATAGGTATCACCCTCTGGAATAGATTTAATATAGCCTTTTTCAACTAATAGTGATAAATAATCTCTATTTTTCATTAATCTATCCCAGTTAACCCAATTTTTTACAAAATCGTGATTAACTAAATCATTTCCATTAATATCTTTTTCATTAAGAATTCTATTTGCAAGATATAGATATAGAGCAGCTTCAGTACCTGGCCAACATGGTACCCATAAATCAGCCATACCAGCAGAGTTAGAGAGTCTAGGATCCATTACAACAACTTTAGCACCCTTTTTTCTGGCATCTGCAATTCTACCTGCTGCTTGTTGGAAGTAGTGACCTGCATCTGCAGCATGTGATGATTGTAGGAAAATTAGTTTAGCACCAGCCCAATCTGGAGAGTTTCTATCATCATTTGTCCACTGAATTGTACCTTCTCTAGCACCAGCAGAGCAGATATTAGTATGAGAATCCCAACCATCAAAACCGAGTGAAGCAGGTACTCTTGGACCAAAACCGTTCTCATTTGGTCGTCCTACATGATAGATAAACATCTTTTTTGATATCTCATCACCATTTTTAAGAAGAGATGCTATTTTTGAACCAATCTCTTTCATAGCATCGTCCCAACTACTTCTTATCCACTTACCTTCACCTCTTTTACTACCCGGAGCTCTTTTTAATGGAAATGGAATTCTATCTGGGTCATACATTTGTGACTCAACTGCATACCCTTTAGCACAGTTTCTACCACGACTTCCTGCATGTAAAGGGTTACCCATATATTTTCTAACCATTAAATCTTTTGGATTTTTAGATTTTTTATACTCTGTAATATCAACCCATGCAGTAAGACCACAAGCAGCTTCACAGTTTGAACAAGCGGTAGGAACTAACATATAATCAGTTACTTTAATCCCATCTGGATTATCTTTACTTCTTATTCCATTTCTACTAACTCCACCTCTTTTCCAATCAGAACCATCTAACTCTTGAAAATCATTCCACTCTTCTAGTGGTGGATAGAAAGATAGAGATTCAGGTGTTGCTGTAAACTTTGTCTCTTCTGCCATTGCAGGAGTATCAACAATAGTTGTAAATACGCCCTTAGCTACAGTTGCACCTGCAACTGTATATGCTGTTCCCTTTAGGAATGTTCTTCTACTCTCAAAGAAAGAAGATTTCTTATTCATTTTCTTAACCATATTTATCTCCTTAACTTAATGATAACATTTGTGGAATTTTAAGCCATACATCTTTTGCAAGATATAGACCAATAAGAGCTGTAAGAGCTGCAAATTTAATTAGAGTTCTATTCTCCTCTTTTAAGTTACCAATAGCGATAAAGAATGGAATAATATATCCTAATACCATAGCTGTCCAGAACTCAACATTATAAGCTCCACCCTTATGTACAAACTCTAATGTAGCTTCAGCCTCTGCTGATTTAAATGAGAAGAAGTATTCACCCATATACATTGTAAATGATAGAAATACAGAGATAGCTAAAATTAAAGCTAAATCTCTTTTTGCATCTTTACTCCAATTATTAGATATCAATATAAGAGTAGCACTACCTACCATAAATGCAGCAAGTAACATCTGAACTAACTCTGTTGGTGCTTGCCATAACTCTCTAGCACTAGCTTCAGCCATAATTACAGCTGTATATAGTGTAACAGGGATTGCTAAAAATACTACGAATGGAAAAACTGCTTCATAAAATCCACTCATTTTTCTACATGTATTTGCTAATGGGCAGTGTTTTCTAACATCTGGATGTGCATCAAAAAATCCAATTAACATCATGATAGAGATTAATAGTGTAAATAGAGATGCCATCCATGCACCAACTGTAATGGCACTTGTCCAGTGAGGGTGTAGAAATATATTTACCATTCTTAATGGCTGATGTAAATCAAGAAGTGTAAATAGTAGGAAAATATTTAAAAATATAAATGAGATAAGAGGCATTTTCCATCTAATTCCACTTAACTCTTCTCTCTTATGTCTATATAGTAAAAAAGCACCAACAAGAATAACACCTGTACCGATACTTTTTGCCCACATATTAAGAGTAATCATCCAACCCCAGATAATTCCAGGAAGTGCAACATCAAGTGTTACAACAGCTTTAGTTGCTTCTATAACTGTAGTATGTTCCATTAGTCTTCTCCTTCCTTATGACTATTGCTATTTGGCATATCTGCAAAACTTTTATTATCAAGATGTTCATGTCCAAAAATTGATGCTGTAAATCTATCTAAAATTGAGTGATTTGGGTCACCTATATGTTTTAGATGTGTAACATTATTAAATAGTCCATACCCCTCTATTCTCTCATGAGCTAAAGGATTTAAAGTCTGATTTCCTCCACCCACATAAAAATGCTTAGGATTAGTATTTTTTTCAGGCTTTCTTACTTGAACATCACCTTGATGTTCCATAATATATCTTGAGATATGAGAAGTCTCATCTTCAATATCACCAAAAATATTAGCCTCGACAGGACAAGCAACAACACAAGCAGGCATCATTCCACTCTCTACTCTATGAGCACAATATGTACACTTATCTGCTGTATTGCTTTCTGGATCCATATAGATTGCTCCATAAGGACATGCCATCATACAACCAGCACAACCGATACATCTGCTACTATCAATATTAACAATTCCATTCTCAAGATAGTGTAGTGCAGATACAGGACATATTCTCTCACATGGTGCATTTTCACAATGATTACATCTAAGAGGTGTAAAAGAACGGCTCGTATCAGGGAATGTCCCTATATCAATATATTTTACACGCAAACGCCATGAACTTAATGGCACTTCATTTTCAACTTTACAGGCAACTTCACAACCTTTACAACCCATGCAAAGATTTAAGTCAACTAAAAAACCTAATTTCATGTTTCCTCCTATTATTTTTTTAATTTATAATTATTATTACTACAAATTAAAATGATTTTATATAGTAAAATAATTTCTACTAATGGAGACTATAGTAGCACTTTTTATAGCAAAAGATAATTAAAAATAGTTTTATTAATCTGTTTTATATAAAAAATATCACAATTATTCTCACTTTTTTTTTACAAAAAGTAATTCAGAAATTTAATATAGATATTAAAAAAGATTTATTTTATCTATTAATAGAAAAAAGAATTAATTAATCCGGCAAGAAAAAACTATATAAAAATATAGATAGCTTTTATGTTAACTGTTTGTTGCCTTTCTTTTTTTAGATATAGATATTATTAAAATCCCATCTTTATATTCTTTTTTTATTTTAGAAATATCAGCATTAAAAGGAATAGGTATCTCCTCTGTTGTACTACTACTATAACTACTCTCTATCATACCATTATCTGTAATCTTATTCTCTTTTTTTATAGTAGTTGTTATAATCTTTACTGTATCATTAACTATAGAAACTTCTACCTTTGTATCTTTACTATTTTCTATATGTTTTTCTAAATAAAACTTATCTCCTAAATCTTGAAAACTATCTATAGGAGTATTATCAATAATATTTTCACTCTTTGTAGTGAGTACGGGTTGAATTTTTTGATTATGCTCCTTCATTCCAGCTTCCATAGACCTATTTAACATATCTATCTCTTTTGCACCTTCATACATATATTTTAGATTTAATCTATCTAAATCTGTAAGTTCTGATGATGGAGATTTAGCAAATAATATAGTTGTAGATAATAGAGTTAGTTTTAATATATAATATTTCTTCATAATTATATATCCTTTTTATGAAATTTTATCTCATTAAAATATAAAAAAACATTAATTAGTTGATATTATTTGTTCTTCTCCTCTGTTTCATTAATCTTTTAGCAAGTTCTCTCATATCATCTGTTTTATCACTTTCATCAACTATCTCTATACCTAAAATAGTCTCAACACAATCTTCAAGAGTAACAATCCCCTCTGTCTGATCATAGCTATCAGTTACTAAGAACATATGCTCTTTCTTTCTAATAAATAAATCAAGAGCTTTTGCTACAGGAATATTTTCATTAATAGCAAATATATCTTTTTTGATTTTAGCTAAATTAACTGAGTCATCTTTTAAAGATTCTCTAAATAGTTGTTTTGTTAAAATAATACCTGTTACATTATCAATAGTATTATTATATATTGGGATACGAGAGAAATTAAATATATCATCTTGAGTTGAAATAACCTCTTTAATTGTTAAATGCTCCTCTAGTGCAAATACAACAGACCTTGGAGTTAAAATATCAGATACTTTTACCTCATCAAGCTTTAATACATTTTCTATATAATCTGACTCTTTTTCATCAATAACCCCCTCATCTTCACTTATAAGCATACTCTCTAAAAGTTCATCTTTGGTTATTTTTATCTCTTCATTTCCACTAGATATTTTATTAGTAATAAATAGAGTGGTTAATATAATTGGATACGTTATGAATATAAAAAATTTAATAATATGAGCTGATATTGGTGCTAACGGTTTCCAATATATTGCTCCAATTGTTTTTGGAATAATCTCAGATATATATAATATGGCAAAAGTTAAAACCACAGATACATACATAACAGCATCATCACCAAAAATTTTTGAAGCTTGAGCTCCAACAGCAGCAGCACCTAAAGTATTAGCAATAGTATTTAAGATAAGAATAGATGCAATGGAGACATTTATATTCTCCTTATGCGAACGAAGAAGTTTCCCCGTTTTAGGAGACTCCTTTTCTAAAAGAGAGACGAATGACATCTGCGTCGATAATAAAACAGACTCCAAAACAGAACATAAAAATGAAATACTTACAGATAATACAAAAAACAGTATCAGGTAACTCATATATTTAAATAAACCTTTATAATAAAATTATAGTCGCAAGACCTAAAAAACTAAAAAAACCTACAACATCTGTAATAGTTGTTAATATAACAGTACTGCCAATAGCAGGGTCAATACTCATCTTCTTTAAAAGGAGTGGTATTATTGAACCAAATAGTCCTGCCATAAAAAGATTAACTATCATAGATAATGCGATAACTACACCTAACATACCTTTATTAAACCAAATAGAGGCAATAATTCCCATGATTATAGCAAACAAAATACCATTTAATAATGAAATAGTCACCTCTTTCTTAATAATTCTTGTAGCTTCGCTATGAGAAATCTCACCTAAGGCTAACTGTCTCACAACAACAGTTAAAGTCTGTGTTCCAGCATTTCCTCCCATAGATGCTACTATTGGCATAAGTACAGCAAGTGCTACCATCCCATTAATAGTATCTTGAAAAAATCCAATAACAATCGATGCTAAAATAGCAGTCAAAAGATTTATGCCAAGCCATGTAGCTCTAGTTTTACTAGCCTTAAATACATCTTCATCCTCTTCGGCCTCATCATCAACTCCTGCTAAATTATACATCTGCTCTGTTGCTTGTTCATTAATAATATCATAAATATCATCAGATGTAATTCTACCTAGAAGAATATTATCCCTATTTACAATAGGAATAACAGATAAATCATACTCTTTAAAGTAGTTAACTACCTCTTTAATATCTTCTGTATCATAAGCTTTAATAGGCTCGAAATTCTCTCTATTATCTTTTATATTTTGATTAAAAGTCAGAGAGAAATCAAAAGTTAAAATATCATCTAAATCTATAGCATATAGAAGTCTGTTTCTATCATCTGTAATAAAAATAGTATGAACATTCTCTATCTCATTTGCTTTTTTTAATTTGGAAAATCTTTTAATCGCATCTTGAACTACCTCATCAACTTTAGCTGTAAATAACTCTGTTTGCATATATGCACCAGCTTCATCTTCATTATAACTTTGAAGCATAGTTATCTCTTGCTGTTCATCTTTATCTAAGTTTTCAAAAACTTTTGATGCCTTATATTTATCGACATCTTGAAGTTCTTGCATAAACTCAACTTGGTCGTCACTCTCTAACTCTCTTACTGCTTGAGTTAAATCTTCAACCTTTAGTGACTCAACAATATCATCAAAATAACGATCAGGTAACTCTAGTGCAACATCTCCAATAATATTTTTAGGAATTAATTTAATAGCCTCAGAAAATTCATTTTCATCAAGCTCTCTTAATATCTTGGCTATATCCGAGGGGTAAAGCTCACTCCCACTGTGTAATTTTAGATAAGATTTTAGTTCGTCCATAAAACCCCCCTTTATATATAAATTTTTATGATTATATCTTAAAAATTTTATTTAAAGCTAAATTGTTTTATGTTTCTTTAAGTAGAAATATGTTTTAAATAGATTAATAGAAAGTACAAAATTGTACTTTCTACAATATATAAGAAATTATAAATAAGAGGGTAAGTATTAAACTCTAGCCTCTTCTCTTCTCTGTAACATCTCCCAATAATCATCAACATCTTTTTGAATTTTATCAATAATATGACGATTTTCTGGTTTAAATAGATGTTTATATCTACCTTGCGCTCCTAAGTAATCCTCTACCTTAAGTACATTTCTTGGTCTATATAGGATATTTAACTCATGCCCATTAATAATCTCATATATAGGGAACATTAGACTATCTGTAGCTAAGTCTGTAATATGGATTGTATCTTTAGGGTCAAATTTCCACTCAGTAGTACAAGCTGAAACCGTATTAATAAAACATGGTCCCTCTGTCTCTAAAGATTTTTGGAAACCTTTAGCCATAATCTTCCACTTATTTGGAGCAAGTTGAGCAACATAAGGTGCTCCATGAGCTGCCATAATAGCTACTAAATCTTTCTTTTTCTGCTTTTTCCCATAACTTGCACTCCCAGCTTGTGCTGTTGATGTATGAGCTCCAATTGGAGTAGCTGAACTTCTCTGTCCACCTGTATTTGCATAATTTTCATTATCTAAACAGATATATGTAAAATCATGTCCTCTCTCCATAGCTCCACTTAGCCATTGAAACCCAATATCATAAGTAGAACCATCTCCACCAAATGCTACAAATTTAACAGGAGCATCAGGATCTTTTAGAGTACCTTTTTTCTTTCTTGCTTTATACATAGACTCAGCACAACTAGCAGCCGTTGCTGCATTTTCAAATCCAATATGTATCCAAGATGTATCCCATGATGTATATGGATATACTGCAGTTGATACCTCCAAACAACCTGTATTTGAAGCAATAACTAAATTATCATCTGTACAGTTCATTAGCTCTCTAACTATCATAGAGTGAGCACATCCTGGACAAAGAAGGTGAGCTCCTTCTAATCTATCATTTGTAGTTGAAAATTGTTTTAAGTTTTTAACTGATGTAATTGCCATTCTTAATTCCTTCTTGTCTTAAAAAATCCAAGTTTTGGACCTCTAACGCCACTAAACTGTTGAATTTCCGTTGTAATATACCCAGCTTCTGCATGAGCTTTCTGCTCTCTCATAATTCTTTTTGCCTCATCAATAGTAAAATCTCTTCCACCTAAACCATATATATAGTTTGTAATAATAGGTCTATTTTTTGTACTATAAGCTGATGCTGATACCTCATTAAACAATGCACCCATTGCACCACCTGGTGATGACCTATCCATACATACAACTGCTTTTAAATCACTACTCATATCAATAGCATCACGAATAAGGTCAAATGAGAATGGTCTAAATACACGAGGAGATATAATACCTACTTTTAATCCCTCTTCCTCTCTTAACTGTTTTGCCGCAAGTCTTGCAGTCTCTACAGTTGAGCCAAGTGCAACCATAGCAACCTCTGCATCTTCCATCATATATGTCTCAATTCTCTTATACTCTCTACCTGTTAACTCTTTAAACTCTGCAAATACAGCATCAATCTTTTCTCTTGAATCCATAAGTGCTTTATGCTGTTTTGCTTTATGCTCATAGTGCCAATCCTCTTCAGTTTGAGCCCCATGTGTTACAGGTCTACTAAAGTCTAACATATCATCAACAGGTACATAATCACCCACAAATTTATATGCTACCTCATCTTGAAGAGGTCTAACATTTTGTGCTTTATGTGAAGTTGTAAACCCATCTTGATGAACCATTACAGGAAGTCTAACACTTAAATCCTCACCTATTCTAAAAGCACATAGTGTCAAATCATAAGCCTCTTGTGGATTGAATGCATCAAGTTGTATCCAACCACTATCTCTTCCTAAATACATATCAGAATGGTCACCTCTAACATTTAATGGAGAGGCTAAAGCTCTATTTACAACTGTTAAAATAATAGGAAGTCTCATACCACTTGCTTGATATAAAACCTCTGTCATAAGTGCAAAACCTTGTGAAGATGTCGCAGTAGCTACCCTTCCACCAGCAGCTGCAGCACCAACACATCCACTCATAGCAGCATGTTCACTCTCTACCATTACGAACTCACCATCAACATATCCATTTGCTTGGTAAGCACCATAACCCTCAACAATAGGAGTTGATGGAGTAATTGGATAAGCAGCAACTACATCAACCTGTGCCTGTCTTAATGCTTGAGAAGCTGCGTAATTACCATCCCAAACTTCCATCTCATTTAATTCAAATTTTTTTGCCATAATAGCCCCTTACTTCTTTGCTTTTTTCTTTTTCTCTGGCCAACCCGCTAGAGCTTCATCATTTTCAGTAGCCTCTGAAAACATTAATAGTGATTTTGGATTTGTAGGACAAACCTCAACACAGACACCACAACCTTTACAGTGATCATAATCAATTCCTAACATCTGCTTATCTCTTGAGATAATAGATGTATCTGGACACCAAACCCAACAGTTTTGACAATCAATACATATATCTCTATTATAGACAGGTTTAATTACACGCCAAGATGCAACACTTGCTATATAGGAGTTAAATTGACTATATTCTCTCTCTTCTGGTCTAATATGTGCAGTATTTCCAATTTCTCCCTCAAACGAGTGAAGAACAACACCCTGAGGAACTGCATCCCAACCAACTTTCTCTTCAGCACCTAACTCTAAGATACCACGCTTTTCTGTTCCTAATACACCTCTACTCATTATATTTCCTTTCTACTTTACTTCGTTATAAGCTCTTGTAATTGCTTTCATATTACCATCAATAATCTTTTGTGGAAACTTAGAGAGAACTTTTTTCATTTTATCTAAAAAATAATCAAGTTCAAACATATTAGAGACCTTAATTAACGCACCAAGCATGGGAGCATTTGGTATTGCTCTACCAATAGTACTAAGTGAAATCTCTATACAATCAACAACATAAACCCTATCTTTTTTATCTTGAAGCTCTGGAATTTGTGATATTAATTCATCTTTAGATAGATGAGTTGTAATAATATATTGAGTTGTAGGTTTATCATTTTTTGTAATATCATCAGAAAATGCTAATGCTGGATCAATAACCAACACATAATCTGGAAACATTTTTGTCTCATGATTAATAATTGGCTCATCATCAATTCTATTATATGCATTCATTGCTGCACCTCTTTTTGCAGAGCCATATAATGCATAGGCCTGAACCTGTTTACCTGTTGTTGAAACAACATCACCTAGACCTTTTGCACCTGTCACTGCACCTTGTCCAGCTCGGCTATGCCATCTTATTTCAGTCATAACTACTCCTATTCTTTTTCTATGTATGGGGTATTGTATTCTCCACCATCTTAAATGGTAGAGAATACTTAATAAAAAAACTATAATATTTACTAGATGTATAGAAACTATCCATCTAAATATATTTAGTATCATAAGTTTTAATATATTCTACACTATCTAATGAATTACTATATATTTTTACTAATTTTTTTTTTATTAAATATATTTATAGTAACAAGTTGTAACACTGCTAATAACTCATAAAAATTACTTTAAAAAAGGCTCTTTTTACCCTATATATTTAAAATATATATGATTTAAATAATAAATTATAACCCTATACTGTTACGATTTTACCACTTATATTATTTTAAGAAAATTGAAGATTTTTTGAAATTCTATGAATTGTATTTTAAACTCTCCTATATATAGGAGAGTTAGCTATTTATATCTAAAAGTAATCCTACCCTTATCTAGGCTATATGGTGTAAGTTCAACCTTTACCTTATCTCCTGGTAAGATTTTTATATAATGCATTCTCATCTTTCCAGCTATATGACATAAAACTATATGTCTATTGTCTAGCTCTACTCTAAAAGTTGCATTTGGTAATGCTTCAACTACTTTGCCATCAATCTCTATTACATCATCTCTAGCCATTTTATTCTCCTTTCGTTAAAATTACTGCTCTATTATCTATAATTGCTACTGTATGTTCATAGTGTGATGTTCTAAGTCCATCTTCACTAACAACTGACCACTTATCATCCCAAACTATTGGTTTACCACTCTCTTGACAAATCATAGGCTCTAAACAGAAAACCATACCATTTTTTATCTTTGGTCCCTGCTTTGGTTTACCCTCTAAATAGTTTGGAATATTTGGCTCTTCATGTGGTCTCCTCCCAATACCGTGACCACAAAAATCTCTTAATGGCACAAAACCTCTACCTAAGATAAACTGCTCTAAAAGGTGAGTTAACTCTTTAAATCTCATTCCAACTCTAATATTATCTATAGCATAATATAGAGCATCTTTAGAACATTTAATTAACTCTTCATCTCTTTTAGATATTTTACCTATAGGTATAGTAATAGCAGCATCACCAAAATAACCATCTATTTTTGTACCTAAATCCAATCCAAGAATATCACCCTCTTGAATTTTTGTATTATCTGGAACGCCATGGATACATACCTCATTTAGAGAGGTACAGACAGATGCAGGAAATCCATATAGACCTTTAAAAGATGGTTCTGCTCCATGACTTCGAATAAACTCTTCACCTATAGCATCAATCTCTTTTAAGGTCATCCCAACAACAATATTTTCTTGGAGATATTTTAAAGTTTTAGCGACGATTGACCCAGCCAATTTTAGCTTAGTCAATTCATCTTTTTTACGAAGTGCAATTGCCATTAAAGACCTACTGCACCTAGAGTTTCATATTTACTCATATAAATTTGAGCCTCAATTTTTCTCATTGTATCAAGTGCAACCTGAACCACAATCAAAACAGCTGTTCCTCCAAAATAAAATGAAGCCCCCATATTATTAATAAATAGAAATGGTAGAGTTGAAATTAGAGCTAAATATAAAGCCCCTGCACCGGTTAATCTACTTGCGACCTCATTAATAAACTCTTTAGTATGATTTCCTGGTCTAACTCCTGGTATAAATCCACCCTGTCTCTTTAAGTTATCTGCAATATCTTTAGCATTAAATACAATAGAAGCATAAAAAAATGCAAAAAAGATAATTAGTATAAAGGTAATTACATTAAAGAGAATCCCACCTGGGTGAAGTGCATCAGCAATAGCTACTAAATACTCATTTGTACTACTCTGTAGCATAGTTAGAGGAAACATTAAAACAGCACTTGCAAAAATAGGAGGAATAACACCTGATAGGTTTACCTTAATTGGTATATAGTTCATAACTCTTTTATCTCTATTTTGCATAATAGTTTTTCTTGAGTATGATATTGGGACTCTTCTCTCTCCAAGTTCAACATATATAATTACAAAAATAGTAATTAAAATAATTGCAAAAATCGCAAGAACTGATAAGAAATTAAGTTCACCTGTATTTACTGAATTAATTGTATTTGATATAGCTCTTGGAATACCCGATACAATACCTGCAAAAATAATCAAAGATATACCATTTCCAATTCCACTCTGTGTTATTCTCTCCCCAATCCACATAAGTAATATAGTTCCTGTTAACATTGAGATAGTTGTCAAGAATGTAAATGTTATAGGGTCAATCATAACAGCACTAGTACCATTAACTCCTGTCATACTCTGAAGTCCCATAGAGACACCAAATGCCTGAACAATAGTAATAAAAATGGTTGCATATCTAATAATCTGCATATATTTTTGCATTCCATCTCTCTCTTTTTTCATCTGTCCAATAGTTGGAAAGGTGGCTGCAAGAAGTTCCATAACAATAGATGCTGTAATATATGGCATAATTCCAAGTGAAATTATACTCATTCTTCTAATGGCATTTCCAGAAAACATATTTGCCATTCCAAGCATTCCTCCACCATTATTATGAGCATCAAAAAATGATGCTATAACAGCAGTATCAACGCCTGGAACTGGAATATATGCTAAAACTCTATATGCAAATAGAAATCCAAAAGTAATAAGTATTTTTTGAGTTAAAGCACTACTCATGGCTATTTACCACTAGTTGTAACGGCTTCATCTTTTATTTTAGATACAAGCTCTTTTGCACCTGTACCAATAAGTTTTACTTTTGTTACACTTTTTTGTAGTTTATGAACTGACTTAATACTCTCTAAAGTAATCTCTTCAAGTTTGGCTACTGCTTTTATCTTATCAACATTAATAGCATAAGGCTTAACTACTCGTGAGGTAAATCCAATCTTTGGAACTCGTTTATATAGTGGCATTTGACCACCCTCAAACCCTCTTTTTTTAGAGTAGCCTGTTCTTGATTTTTGACCTTTATTTCCTCGTCCTGCAGTCTTTCCTGTTCCAGAACCTTGACCACGACCAACTCTTTTTCTATTTCGAGTTGAGCCTGGTGCTGGTTGTAAATTATGTAAACCCATATCTACTCCCTTAAGCTTTAACTCTTGATAGAGCTTTTATGGTTGCTCTTACAAGGTTATTTGGATTATTTGAACCTAATGATTTTGCAATAACATCTTGAATACCAGCAAGTTCAAGTACTGGTCTCATCGCACCACCTGCAATTGTTCCTGTACCTTCACTTGCTGGTCTTAAGATAATTCTACTAGCACCACTTTTCTGTTCAATATCATGAGCAATAGTAGAACCTTTAATATTTACTTTTACAAGACTTTTAAATGCATCATCAACAGCTTTTTTAATAGCATCAGGAACCTCTTTTGCTTTTCCTGTACCATAACCAATTGTACCATTTTTATCACCAATAACTACAAGAGCAGTAAATCTAAATCTTCTACCACCCTTTACAACTTTGGTAACTCTTCCAATATTTACAATTTTTTCTTCAAATTTATCTCTATCAATATTCTGCATAGACTCTTTCCTTATAACTTAATTCCAGCTTCTCGCAAAGCGTCTGCAAAAGTTGCAACAACACCATGATAAAGATAACCGTTTCTATCAAATACTACTGTTTGGATATTTGCCTCTTTGAGTCTATTTGCAAACTCAAATGCTACTTTTTTTGCATCTTCCTTATTTGCTTTTAGACCCATTGCTCTACCATCTATTGAAGCTAGAGTTACACCTGCAATATCATCTATTGCTTGTGCATAGATATGTCTATTTGACTTAAAAATAGATACCCTAGGAAGAGTAGCAACTCCACTAATTTTACCTCTAACTCTAGCTTTTCTTTTAGCTCTAACTCTATTTTTTCTTCTTTGAATACTTTTTAACATCTGCTACTCCTATTTACCAGCTGCTTTACCAGCTTTTCTAATGATAACTTCATCAGTATACTTCACACCTTTACCTTTATATGGTTCTGGTGGTCTAAAGCTTCTAATCTCAGCAGCTACTTGTCCTACTGTCTGCTTATCAGAACCTTTAATAGTAATAACATTTTTTGTAATAGTAATATCTATACCATCTGGAATATTAAAATTGATATCATGAGAAAATCCAAGTTGAAGATTAAGAGTTTTTCCTTGAATAGCAGCTCTATAACCAACACCATTAATCTCTAAAGACTTTTCAAAACCCTTATCAAGTCCAATAATAATATTATTAAATAGAGCTCTATAAGTTCCCCAAAAGGCTGAACTCTCTCTATCCTCACCTACTCTTGAAAAGATAACCTCTGAACCCTTAATATCAATTCCAACTCGTCCATAAGTCTCTAATCTCTTCTCTAACTTGCCTTTTTTAGCAACAAGAGTCGTACCATCGAGTGATACCTCAATACCACTTGCAATAGTTACTGGTCTTTTTCCTATTCTTGACATATATTTTCCTTACCAAATACTACAGATTACTTCACCACCAACTTTTTGCTTAAATGCTTCATCATTTGCAATTACGCCTTTATTGGTAGATACTACTAGTGTTCCGTAACCATTTTTAAAACTTCTAATCTCATTAGCACTCTGATATACTCTTCTTCCAGGTTTTGAGATTTTTTTAATTTCATTGATTACACTGTGACCATTTTCATCATATTTTAATACAACTTTAATTGTCTTTTTAGCCCCATCTGTCTTTACCTTAAAGCTCTCAAGATAACCCTTATCTACTAAAATAGAAACTATAGCCTCAATCATCTTAGAGTGAAGAAGTGTTGTTACATCCAATCTTCTCTGTGCAGCATTTCTTATCCTTGTAAGAGAATCTGCAATTATGTCTGTCATCATCTTTTACTTCTCCTTACCAGCTTGATTTTTTCATACCAGGGATTAAACCCTCATTTGCCATTTTTCTTAAACAAATTCTACAGATACCAAAATCTCTATATACAGAGTGTGGTCTTCCACAAATGCTACATCTTGAATATGCTCTTGTTGAAAATTTTGCAGGTCTCTTCTGTTTAGCAATCATCGATTTTTTAGCCATTAGTTCTTTCCTTTAGCAAAAGGCATACCAAGTTTCTCTAAAAGAGTGAATGCCTCTTTATCATTATCCGTGCTTGTAACAATAGTAATATTCATACCATGAGTTTTAATAATATTATCAAATTCAACCTCTGGAAACATAAGTTGCTCATCAAGACCGAAATTGTAATTACCTCGTCCATCAAAACCTTTTCTAGGTGTTCCTCTAAAGTCTTTTACTCTTGGAAGTGCAATTGAGATTAACTTATCAAAAAAGTTATACATATTCTCCCCTCTAAGAGTAACTTTTATACCACTAGGACTTCCCTCTCTTGCTTTAAAACCAGCAACTGATTTTTTAGCATTTACAATAACTGCCCTTTGCCCAGCAATTAATGAGATAGTATCTGTCATATTGGCAATAAGTTTACTATCTTTACCCTCTTGCCCTGCACCAACTGATATGACTATCTTCTCAAGCTTAGGTGTTTGCATTACATTTTTAATACCTAACTCTTCACGAAGAGCTGGAGTAATGTCATTATACTTTTGCTTCATTCTGCTCATAGATTACGCCTCTACTTTTTTTACATTAGATATATGAATTGGCATCTCTTTATCAACAAATCCACCATCTTTATTCTCTTCACTTGGCTTTACAGCTTTTTTAGCTAGTTTACAACCTGCAACAATTACAGCATCTTTTTTCGTAAGGACTTTTAAAACCTCACCCTTTTTACCTTTATCATCACCAGCAATAATTAAAACCTCATCGCCCTTTTTAATCTTAAATTTTTTTGCCATTACCATACCTCTGGAGCAAGTGATACAATTTTCATAAATCCTGCATATCTTGTCTCTCTAGCTACAGGACCAAAAATACGAGTACCAATTGGTTGTTTTTTATCATCAATAATTACAGCAGCATTATCATCAAATCTAATTAGAGAACCATTATCTCTCTGTATCTCTTTATGAGTTCTAACAACTACTGCTTTAACTACTTTTCCTCTTTTAACTTTACCTGTTGGAAGTGCTTTTTTAACAGAAGCTACAATAATATCACCAACTGATGCATATCTTCTTTTTGAACCACCAAGTACCTTAATACACATAATCTCTTTAGCACCACTATTGTCTGCTACAGTTAATCTTGTAAAACTTTGTATCATTACTCTTCTCCTACTTTTAGGATTTCAAGCAATCTAAAGCTCTTTCTTTTTGAAATTGGACGGCACTCAATAGCACTTATAGTATCTCCAATTTTAACACTACCTTTTTCATCATGAATAAGATATTTTTTAAATCTCTTTACAGTCTTGTGATATCTAGGGTGAATTACTTTTCTCTCTACTAAAACAGTAGCTGTCTTTTCACCTGCTATCTTAATCACAGTACCAGTTATTTGTCTCTTTGGCATACTCTCACCCCTTACTTGGACGCATTAGCTGTAATAGCTGTTTTAATTCTAGCGATATCTCTTCTCGCTACTTTTAACTCACTAGTATTAGTAAGTTGCATTGTTTTCTGTTTTGCTTTAAGAGTAAACAGTTCAAGTTTCTTCTCTTTAAGCATTTTTATTAACTCTTCAACGCTCTTCTCTTTAATATCAGTATATTTCATTACTATCCTTTGCAGCAATAATTTTACATTTTAATGGGAATTTATGTAGAGCTAGAGTAAGGGCGGAACGAGCCACACTTTCAGGAACACCAGCTACTTCAAATATAACTCGTCCTGGTTTAATATTCATAACCCACTCCTCAACACTACCTTTACCTTTACCCATTCTAGTCTCAAGAGGTTTCTTTGTTAGAGGTTTATCAGGAAATACTCTAATCCAAGATTTTCCTTGTCTCTTCATCTCTCTAGTCATAGTAATTCTAGCCGCTTCAATCTGTCGAGAGTTAAGACGACCTGCTGAAACTGCTTTAAGTGCAAACTCACCAAACTCAATCTTATTTCCTCTAAAAGATTTACCTCTGTTACGACCCTTCATAACTTTTCTAAATTTTGTTCTCTTAGGCATTAACATAACTATTCACCTCTTCTTCTTGATGGTCTTCTACCACCTCTTTTCTCTTCTTTTGGCTCTGCTTGAATACCTTTTGCTAAAACTTCACCTTTAAAAATCCACACTTTAATACCAATAATTCCATAAGTAGTCTGTGCTTCTGCAAAACCATAATCAATTTTAGCTCTTAGTGTATGAAGAGGAACTCTTCCTTCAAGATACCATTCCGTTCTTGCCATCTCAGCACCACCAAGTCGTCCTGCTACAGAGATTTTAATCCCTTTTGCACCAGACTTCAATGCACCTTTAATAACTGTCTTCATAGCTCTTCTAAATGCAACTCTTCTCTCAAGTTGAGTCGCTACATTTTCAGCAGCAAGTTGTGCTGACGCTTGAGCTCTCTTTTCCTCTTTAATATTTAAAGATATATCTTTACCAAATTTTTTAGTAAGAGTCTCTTTTAGTTTAGTAATATCAGCACCTTTTTTACCAATAATAATTCCAGGTCTTGCTGTAACTATTGTAACTCTTATCTTTTTAGCAGTTCTCTCAATAATAAGATTGGATACACCTGCATAAAAAAGCTCTTTTTTAAGATATTTTCTTAGTTGATAATCTTCTGCAATAAAATTAGCAGTTCTCTCTTTCTTTGGAAACCATCTTGATTCCCAATTTCTATTAATTCCAAGTCTTAGACCAATAGGATTTACTTTTTGACCCATATTATGCTTCCTCTGCTTTTACTACTTCTACTAAAATGTGAGATGTTGGTTTTAAAATTCTAGTTGCAGTTCCTCTAGCTCTTGGTCTCCATCTCTTCATTACAGCTGCTTTATCAACTCTACAACTTTTAATTATCACCTCTTCTGGTTCAAAATCTCCATTAGCTACAGCTGAAGCTATAACTCTTGAGATAATTCTAGCTGCTTTGTTTGGCATAAACTCCAATGATGCTAAAGCTAACTCTGCATTCATACCCTGAACTTCTCTTGCAATCAATCTAGCTTTAGTTGGCGATACTCTTGTAAATTTTAATAATGCTCTACTCATATTAAACCCTACCCTTTTCTCTGAACAGAGCCTTTATGACCCTTAAATGTTCTAGTTGGTGCAAACTCACCAAGTTTATAACCAACATGGTTCTCTGTAATAAATACAGGAATAAACTGTCTTCCATTATGAACATTGATAGTTAAACCAATAAATTCAGGGAAAATAACAGAGCGTCTTGACCATGTTTTAATAGGTTTATGAGAACCCTCTGCTTTTGCTTTTAAAACCTTTTTCTTTAGGTGTTCATCTATAAATGGACCTTTTTTAGTTGATCTTGCCATCTCTTACCCTTACTTCTTTCTCTTAGAGATAATTAATTTATCACTAGCTTTTTTCTTGCGAGTCTTATAACCTTTTGTTGGCATACCCCATGGAGATACAGGGTGTCGTCCAGAATTAGTTTTACCTTCACCTCCACCATGAGGGTGATCTATTGGGTTCATAGCAGAACCTCTAGTTTGTGGTCTAATACCTCTATGTCTCTGTCGCCCTGCTTTACCACCAACAACATTTGACCAATCTTCAGACCCAACAGTACCAATAGTTGCCATGCACTCACCAAGAACATATCTCATCTCACCCGATGGTAACCTTAAAGATACATATTTGCCATCTCTACCCATAATTTGAGCATAACTTCCAGCACTTCTCGCAAGTGTTCCACCTTGACCAATATTAAGTTCAATATTGTGTATAAGTGTTCCAACAGGAATTGATTTTAATTTCATTGCATTACCTGTTTTAATATCAAGTCCAGCTTCAGCTGACATAATTTTATCACCAACACTCATTCCTTTAGCTTGAAGAATATATCTTCTATCACCATCACTATATTTAACTAGACAAATTCTACAAGTTCTATATGGGTCATACTCAACTGATGCAATAGTACCCTCTACACCAAACTTGTTTCTTTTAAAATCTATAATTCTATATAGTTTTTTAGCTCCACCTTGTCTATGACGAGATGTAATTCTACCATTAGAGTTTCTACCTGCACTTCTTGGAAGTTTTTTTAGAAGACTTCTAACGCTCGGCTTTGCAGTAATATCACCACTATCAAGGTTTGTAATATATCTTCGACCTGCAGAGGTTGGTTTATATGATTTAATTGCCATCTAATTCTCCTATACTGCTAAGCTATCAATTTTAGCATCTTCAGGTAAAAAGACATAGAACTTTTTAAAATCAGGTCTCTTCCCCTCAATACCTTTAAATCTTTTAACTTTACCATTAACTCTCATAGAATTTACTCTAAGAGGTTTAATACCAAAGTACTCTTGGAAAACTGCTTTTAGACCATTTTTAGTCATTCTTGGGCTAGTTTGAACAACGATAATACCATCTTCTTGAAGATTAAGAGACTTCTCGGTATATAGTATTGCTTTAATATCTGTAATATCTGCCATATTAGCTCTCTTTTGTCAATTTATCCCAAACAGCTTTTTCAATTACCACCGAGTGATAAGCAGCTGCAAGGTAAGCATTTAGCTCATTTGATTCTACCAAATACGCATTCTGAAGGTTTCTAAAGGCAAGAAATGTTTTATCATCAATTAACTCTTTTACAATTAATACATCTCTCTGCCCTAAACTATCTACAAATGTTTTAGCATCTTTTGTTTTACCTGATTCAATAGTAACATTATCAACTACAAACAGTTTCTCATTTTTAACAAGTTGCTCTAAAGCATAATAAAGAGCTAGTTTTTTCTGCTTTTTATTTACTTTTTGTTTATAGTTTCTATTATTCTTTGGACCAAAGGCAACACCACCACCTACAAAAACAGGTGAACGAAGTGAACCAGCTCTTGCTCGTCCACCACCTTTTTGAGCCCATGGCTTCTTACCACCACCTCTAACTTCTGAACGAGTTTTAGTTTTTGCTGTGTTAGCTCTCAACCCAGATGCATAAGCTTTACAATATAAGTAAAGATTATGTGGATTAGTTCCTAAAAATGACTCTGGAAGTTCATCTCTTTTAATTACTGTTGTACTCATTATTTAACAATCCTTACCAATCCTCTAGCACCATTGTGACCTGGAATTGAACCTTTTAATACTAATATTCCATTTTTGGCATCAAATGAAATTACATCATTTTTAACTGTAACTTTTGTATTTCCATACTGTCCAGGCATTTTTCTACCCTTCTGAACACGTCCTGGCCACTCAGCATTACCAATTGAACCAATTCTTCTACCAAATCTATGACCATGAGATGCAGGACCACCACTAAATCCATGTCGTTTCATACCACCTTGAAAACCACGACCTTTAGTCTTTAAAGATGTTTTTACTACTTTAGCACTATTTAAAGCTTCGGTAGAATAATCACCTACCTCTGTACCCTCTGCTACTCTAATAGTCATAAACTTATTAAACTCTTTACCAAGACTAAATTTAGCCTGTTGTCCCTCAATAGCTTTATTTATTTTTTTGCTAAAGTTATATGCAACAAGTGCTTTACCATCTTCTCTTACCTCACACACTTTAGTATCAATAACTTTTAGAAGTGTTACAGGAATGACTGGTACACTAACAGTTCTACTCATACCTATCTTTTCAATAATAAATTCCATAATCTACTCCTATCTGTCCATTGAACGAATTTCAACATCAACTTCAGGTGCTAAATCTAACTTCATTAAAGAATCAATAGTATCTGATGTAGCTGAAATAATGTCAATCATTCTTGCGTGAATTCTAATTTCAAACTGCTCTCTACTGTCTTTATTGACATGTGGAGATTTTATAACAGTATATTTTTTAATCTTAGTTGGCATTGGAATTGGGCCAATAAGTTCTGCACCCGTTCTTCTAACAGCCTCAACAATTGAAGCAACTGAACGGTCTAAAACACGATGATCATAAGCCTTAAGCTTAAGTCTAATTTTTTCCATTTATTTTACCTTATAAAGAACTCGTTAAGTTTTCTATAACACATAGAAACATTAACTAAAAATTTGGAATGGTATTGTATCGAGATTAACTTTTATAAATTATCTATTTATTCTATTTTTTAAATTTTTATTTCCTTTTTATAAGGAAAAACAAATAACTGTATAGTTATCTTAAATCAATCTTTAGAAGTTTAGAAAATTCCCATTTTGGACTATCTATTACTATCTCTGCTCTATATGATGAGATAAATTTATCATCTGTTACTCTCCATATTTTGGATATCTTATATTTAGTTAATTTATCATTTACATATATCTTCTTTAAATTAATATCTTTTAATTCATCATCTTCTAAAAATAGAATTAATTTTCCTCTTGTTAAATCTCTAACTCTAGCTAAAGGAGTACCCATATTTACAAAATCTCCCTCATGTACTAGAAGTTTATCTAAAAATTTACTCTTAACCCTTATGCTCTTTTTAGATATATTATCTTTTAATCTCTCAATATCATATATAAGTTCTAACTTCTGCTTTTTTAAACTCTCTATCTTCTCTTTAATAGCTAAATACTGTTTTTTAGTATTTATAAAACTGTAAAAAGCATTATCTTTTTTAGTTAAAGATATAGTTTGCATATTTTTAATTCTATTATAATAGCTCTCTTGTCTATTTAGAGACTCTAGCGTAGATAATAAATTATCTCTATTAATAGTTAACATATTTTTAATAAGTTCCAGAGCTTTTCTATTAGAAGAGAGTTTTATCTTATCTAATTTGCTATCAAGTCTAATTACTACTCTATCTTTTATAATCTTCCCCTCTAAGGCTATATTAGATTGAATAACCTGTGCAGATATAGCAGATTTAAGTGTAATTGTCTCGTAAGGCTCTAGTTTAGCATAGTGAACCTTTGCAAAGATAAATATTGGAGTTAAAATAAGAAGCAACTTTCTCATATAATTTTCCTTTTTTAGAAAAATTATATCTTAAATGGATTTAATTTAATATATTACTTAAAAAAGTGTTGATAATCTTTAGTATATCTCCAATCTCCACCCCATTTAAAGCCATATCTTTTAAATATTTGAGTAGCCATACTATTTTTTAAGAGTACTGCTCTATGGTTAGGTACTCTTTTTCTATATTTTAAAGATTTTTTATGTGATATATAACCTGTTCTTGAGACATATGGATTTTCAATAGGATTTATATCTATTGCTTTTCCAAAAGAGTGTCTTGACCACTTATTAGAGCCTGTAGCTCTTCTACAGTTAAAAGCAGAGGTATTATCTGCCTCTATTGATTTCCAATCATCTCCATTAAAATCACTAACTAACCTCATCTGTCGTATAGGATAACCAATATTATATAGCTCCTCCATAATTAATACTATACTATTTGCTATATCTTTATTAACAATTAACTCCCCTACTCTATCCTCTCCACTAAAACTATGATATATTACATTTATATAACGGAGATTTTTTAAAGATATAGGACAACCTTTATGCCATGAGTTACCTTTTATCATTCTCTCTTTAATAGCTGGTGTAATAGGCGTTATATTTGCATTAAATACTGAAAATAGAGCTGTTGTTAATATAGTTAATAGAAAAATCTTTCTCATTTTTTAATATCTCCTTAGAATGATAACCATTTTTTTGCAATCCTTCTAAGTCCAAATACATTATCAGAGGCAAAAATTTTTAGTTTTGTCTCATCTTGCTTCTCTTCTAAAGAGTAGTTTATCTCAAGATAGTTAACTATAGCTTCACCTGAATGAATTAGAGTCGGAAAATTTTTAAAATAGTTACTTAAAGAGTTACTAATTAATGGAAAATGTGTACAACCTAAAATAAGAGCTGATGGAGTAGATATACCTCTAAAGTAGTATCGCATTGTAGCTTCTAAAACCTCTCCACTAAATATTCCCTCCTCTACCATTGGAACAAATAGACCTGTCTGAATTGCTATTATATTATTATAACCTAAATCTTTTAGAGCATCTTGATATTTATTTGATGCAATAGTAGCACGAGTTGCAATAATTAAAATGGAGTCATCTTTTTTAATATTATGTCTCTCTACTGCCATAACACCTGATTTTATAACACCAATTACAGGATATTTACTCTGTTGGTTCATATCTTCTAAAGCATAAGCACTAACTGTATTACAAGCTGTAATTAGAAAATCTATATCAAAATTATTAAAAAACTCTAAAGCTTCAAGAGAGTATCTAATAATCGTATTTTTATCTTTTATCCCATAGGGAACTCGTGCTGTATCTCCATAATATATTATTTCATCAAAATATTTAGATTTAATTAGGGATTTAACAACACTAAGTCCACCTGCTCCTGAATCAAAAACACCTATTCTCATCTTTTAACTATTATTCATAATTGCTAAAAACTCTTCATTACTTTTAGTCTTTGTCATTTTTGAAAAGAGAAATTTAAGAGCCTCTACATCTTCCATATTCTGCATAGCATTTCTAATTGCCCACACCTTTTGAAGAGTCTCAGGGTCTGTCATAAGCTCCTCTTTTCTTGTTCCTGATTTTGTAACATCAATAGCTGGATATATTCTTCTATCTGCAATATATCTATTTAGCACAACTTCAGAGTTACCTGTACCTTTAAACTCTTCAAATATAACCTCGTCCATTCTACTACCTGTCTCAATAAGTGCAGTAGCTATAATAGTTAAACTTCCACCCTCTTCAATATTTCTAGCTGCACCAAAAAATCTTTTTGGCTTATGTAGTGCATTTGCATCAACCCCACCAGATAGAACTTTTCCAGAACTTGGAGTTACTGTATTATATGCTCTTGCTAATCTTGTAATAGAGTCTAATAGAATTACAACATCTTTTCCACTCTCAACTCTTCTTTTTGCCTTTTCTATGACCATCTCAGCAGTTCTTACATGATTTTGTGCAGGTAAATCAAATGTTGAGCTATATACCTCTCCTTTTACAGAGCGTTGCATATCTGTTACCTCTTCGGGTCTCTCATCTACTAAAAGTACCATAAGAGATACCTCTGGAGAGTTATATGATATTCCATGAGCTAACTCTTTTAAAAGTTCTGTCTTACCTGTTCTAGGGGGGGCTACAATTAAGGCTCTCTGCCCCTTTCCTATTGGAGTAAATAGGTCAAGAACCCTACCTGTAAGTTTTAATGGATTATACTCTAATTTTAGTCTCTCTTTTGCATATAGTGGAGTTAAATTATCAAATAGTGGTCTCTTTTTAGATTCTTCTGGTGGTAAATAGTTTATCGCTTCTATCTTTAAAAGAGCATAATACTTCTCTTGGTCTTTTGGTTGCCTTACTTGACCAGTTACTACATCTCCATTTCTTAATGCAAATCTTTTAATCTGTGTACTACTTACATAAGTATCATTACTAGAATTAGCGAAATTTCCATCTTCACTTCTTAAGAAACCATAACCATCATTCATAACCTCTAAAATACCTGTAAACAGAATAAATCCACCCTGTTTGACTTGGGATTTTAAAATCTCAAATATTAAATCCTTTCTCTTAAACTCATTTGGATTCTCAACCTTAAATTTTAAAGCTATACCTACTAGTTCTTCTAATGTTTTAGATTGTAAATCTTCAACCTTATACCCCTCAACAGGAATATGTGTCCGATTATTACTCTTTTTCTTATTGTGATGTCGTTGTTTTTGTTGTTGTTCGCTCATAAATCCTCTTGAAAGCTATATGGAGTTTTTTTGTAGTTTTATTTTGATGTTTTGTTATTATAATCACTTTTTAGTTAATTTCTCATTATCATCAATATTTATTCCAAATTTTACTATAATTATATTTAAAAAAGAGAAATATGAGAAAATTATTTATAACTGACTTAGACCATACATTTTTAAATAGCAATCAAACGGTCACACCTTTTAGTAGAGAAGTTTGGAATAGAAAAGCTAAAGAGATTATACTCTCAATAGCAACTGCTAGAAGTTTTAGTAAAACAGAATATTTTTTTAGAGGATTAGAACTTAATGCACCTCTAATCCTATTAGATGGGGCAATGGTTGTAACTCCTAAAAAAGAGATAATTGAAATAAAAACTTTAGATAAGAGGATTGTTGATATGGTTATTGATATAGGTATAGAGTTTAATATAGAGCCATTTATAATAGCAATAGATGACTATAAAAAGTTAAAAGAGTCATTTTTTCTACCTCCTAATATGAACTACTATCAAGATAAACTAATTAAGAGTAATTACTCAAAAGATACAAGATTGGTATATACTAAAAAGATAGAGGGGAAAAGAGATACACTAAAGATAGTATATATGGGAGAGGAGAGCATATTAAGACCTCTATCACTGAAGATAAAAGAGATATTAAAAGATAAGATCGAGGTTAAACTCTCTCCTGAAAAATATATGGGATGCTTTTTTTTGACCCTACTTCATCCATTAGGAGATAAAGCTAATGCCTTAAAAATAGTAAGTAATTATCTAAATATTCCTCTAAAAGATATAACTGTATTTGGAGATAGTCTAAATGATATTGAGATGTTTAAAATAGCAGGTACTTCAGTAGCTGTTAGTAATGCTTTAGATGAGGTTAAAAAAGAGGCTAAAATTATACTACAACATAGTAATGATGAAGATGGAGTGGCAAAGTATCTATTATTTAAGCTATAATTTTATAACCTACACCATATTGATTTTCAATCAATCCATTAGGTAATTTTTTGCGTAAATTCTTTATAAGCGTTCTTACAGATGATTTTGTTATTGATTTATTAAAATCATCTCCCCACACAAAAAATAGAATATCATCATCACTACAGAATTTGCCCTTCTTTTCAATAAGCAGTTCAAAAAGTTTTGATTCTTTTTTAGTTAAAAAAATAACATCATCTTTATGAAAAAGAGTTTTACTCTTTATATCCCATTGGCAAAAATATGGTAAATAGATTTTATCTCTATCTTGTATCTTTTTAGAGAGTTTCATTAACTCATCCTCTAATATTTTTTTATCTATTGGTTTTATAATATAACTTGAAAAGGAGAGTTCAATAACACTCATAAGAGTTTTAACAGTAGAGTCTCTAGTAAGTGCTATTAATATCAATTTATCATCTATCTCTCTAATCTTTTTTACAAACTCAATAGCAGTAGGAACAAGAAGTTCAACTATAACAACATCTGGTTTGTAATCATAGTAAAACTCCAATGGCTCTTTTGTTGTAACAAAAATATCATTAAAATAGTTCTTAAATAGAGATAGATATTTTTTTCTCTCTAAATCATCAAAATCTACATATAACAAAGTTAAATTTTCTAAATTTTTCATTCTATTTTCCCCTTTAATCATCAAAGTTAATAATCTCAAAAAAAAGTATAATAAATGTGTGGAAAAAGTATAATAATTGTGGAAAGCATAATTATATTTTAATCTTATATCCTACACCATATTGATTTTCAATTAACTCTTTAGGTATTTTTTTACGCAAATTTTTTATAAGTGTCCTGATTGAAGCATTTGTAACCGTTTTATCAAAATCATCTGCCCATACTGCAAAATATATCTCATCATCACTACAGGGTGAACCATTTTTATCTATAAGAAGTTTTAAGAGTTTCTGTTCTTTTTTTGTTAAAAATATAGGTTCATTTTTATAAAAAAAAGTTTTAGTCGAACTATTCCAAGAACAGTTATATCTTAGATAAATTACTTTTCCATTATGAATTTTCTTGGATACCTTTAAAAGTGCTTTTTTAAGTTTTAATTCATCGATAGGTTTTACAAGATAACTAGAAAAATTTAGATTAACTATCTCAAGTAAAATATCTCTAGTAGCATAATCTGTTAATGCTATAAAAGCTACACTATCATCATGTTCTCTAATTCTTTTTGCAATAGTTTCACCTCTAATCTGACAAACATATAAATCCATGATAATAATGTGTGGTTTGATTGTTTTATATAAATTAAGTGCCTCTTCACCACTATGTGCTATATATACTCTATCACAATTAGATTGTAGAATTGGTAAATATCTCTCTATTATATCCCTTTGCTTTTCTACATATAAAATTATTAATTTTTCTAATATTTTCAAATATTCTCCCTCAATAGATATTCTCTATAATAAATTTAGCTCTATATAGTGTCAGAAAAATGTGATATAAGCGTGATTTTTGGGGAATTAATATTAAATAGAGTATTTAATTGGTGAATATTTGTGCAAAAAGGTATTAATATTAAACCTTTTTGCCTATTAATTAATAGAGTCCAAATTTCCCATCTGCTCTTTTATACATAACTCTCATAAGTCCATCATAATCATTAAAGACAATAAATTGTCGTTTCTTCTCAGCTTTTAATGCTTCAATAGCTTCATCAAAATCAAGTGGTTTGTGAAGTTCTAAATCCATAGGAACTATCTCCACCTCATCTTCTGCTGGGTCTAAATCTAATACTGCTTCTGCATCAACACCCATATCTTTAAATGACATCACTTTATGATCTTTAATCTTATCTGCATATCTTCTTAGAGCTTTTTGAGCTCTATCAATTGCAGTATCTACAGCATTATAGACATCTCTATCTCGTTGTGTAATAACTATTGTATTTTTATCTTTTAAATTGATAACAAGCTCAATTAAAACACCTTCTCTATTTTTATTATCACCTGAAATAATAGTGCTAGTTGAAATAATTGTTAAATTGTATTTATCTAAGCTATCAATACTCTCTGAAATATGATTTTTAATAGAATCTGATAGGTCAAAATGTCTTCCCACTATATTTTTACTCATGATAAATCCTTTTTGTTATTTTTGCTTAAATCAAATAGTTACTACTAAATAATAACTCTTTTTCACTATTTTTTTAAGTTTTTAATTATACCTAAGATATATAAATAGAAAGTAAATAGCTATAACTTTTGAATAGTTCTTCTATAGAATGTAATATTTCTATCTGAAGTCAAATCATCAAAATTTCTATAACTTATATATGTATCTATCACTAATGATATAGCTGAATCAAAACCTGTAGGATTTGCTACGCTCCACGCAGGAGTAATATTTTTAGGGCAATTTGGAAGAAGTTGACTATTACCTATATATTTAATATCCACTCTAACTTTATATAGATTATTAGGGTCTCCAAATTCTCCATTTATCTGCTCTAAACAGTTATTATTTAAAACTCTATTATGATGTATTACATATAACATTGCAAGTTCAGTATATGCTCTAGCTAATAATAGAGCCTCTTCTTTTTGATATTGAACAGTTGTTGATTTAACACTCTTACCCGTAATATTCATAATAAATGCAGTTAAAGAACTCATAATAAATATAACAAATATAGCTGTAACCATAGAAAAAGCTCTTTTAAATTTTATATTACTAATCATCTCATTATCACCTTCTCTTTACATGTACTAATATTAGTATCTCCTAACTCCTCTGTAGCACAAAGTTTAAAATGAATTATTCCCCCATTTTCAGAAAATTTAAATACAGATAAGTTAGTCATTAGAGTATGTTTAGTTGTGTTCATATCAAGATAACTATCCCCATTCCATGGTTGATAGTTTGAATATAATACTAAATTAAATAGCCCATTTGCATTTGGCTCTGGTGCAATGGCATAAGCACTCCATGCTAATTTATATCTCTCTGTAATAATTTTAGGTCTAATCGTATGATTTGTATCTCTATTTCTAGTAAAGGTTAAAGAGTTATTTGTATCACTATATACAGGAAATATACAATCTCTTGTAGATGTTGCTAATTCTGGTATCATTCCCATACATAGTGGACTATACTCTTTAGTATCTGTATAATAGTTATCATTTTCAATAAATAATAAACCTGCTGGTCTATTTATAGTTAAATCTACCTTTCCATTAGATAGATTTGACATAATAGTGGCAGTTTTATTTAAAGTAGAACCTGGAGTTACAAATCTACTTCTATTTACATCATACTCATAATTAGCAACTCCGCTCCAATTTGGATTTGTGTCTGATGCGAAACTATCATTATCATATCCTATCCATTCAATAGTAGTATATTTATCTCCTCCAACAGGTACATCTTCAATTGGTAACCAATCATTAGAAGTTACAGCTCCATTTAAAAATGCTTGATGATCTTTAGATATGGTTGTCCCCTCCATTCTATATGTTAAACGATTTACTATCTGATTTGCTATAAGTTCAGTCTTTCTACTCACATTATATATAGCTCTTTGTAAAATATAATTCTCATAGACTTGCACAATAATTTGTGATGCAATAGAAGCTACAATACCTAAAATAACTAATACAAAAACGACCTCTATAAGTGAAAATCCTCTTCTAATCAAAACTGTCCCTCACCTAATGTATATGTACCTAAATTACATGAAAAAGTATCTAGCGTAATATTTTTCTCTAACTCAGGAATAGTTGTATTTTGAGTTGTTAAATTTATGTGTATAAATTTTATATTACTCTCTACTCCACCTAAATCTCTATTTAGATATATATTATTAACATCTACTACTGAGTTATTAAAGTCACTATCTGTTCTATTTCTATCATTTGCAAATGTTATTACAGTTTTAATAGTAATATTTTGGTCAACATACTCTCCAACATCTGCAGTAGTAGCCTCACCATTAAATATGGTAAGATTTAAATCTTTATTATTATAATCATCAATATCATCATATAAATCAGGAGTTGTCTCATTTCCATCTGTTCCTATAGGAGAGGCTGATATATTATTATCTGCAATAGCAGAAGTCCTACTTGATGTATTTACATCTATAATTCCACCAAAAGTGAAAGGTGAATTTGGCTCTTGAGTGTTTAATGTGATAATAGGTGCAACTCCTGTTGTATTATTTGCATCCCCCTCATCCCAATGTTTTCCAACAAGTATACCTGCATGAGATGAGGCTGCAGCAATTGCTTCTTGTTGTAAAGTAACATATCCACTCTTAACAGACTGTTGAATTAACATAGGTGCAGATAGCAGTACAATTCCCATAATGACTAGAGCAAATATTAACTCTATCATAGCAATACCCTTCTTAAATCTTTCATATAACTTATTTTTCATAATTAATATACTATTGTAATATTATTTATATATAGTTTAAATTAGAATTTTATTTTAATATTTATTTAAGTTTTAGACTATAAGATAAGATATTTGAATGAAAATTGAAGTGGTGGCGCCAGACGGAATCGAACCGCCGACACAAGGATTTTCAGTCCTTTGCTCTACCAACTGAGCTATGGAGCCGAGAGAATGTACTTCTTAATTGAAGTGGCTGAAATTATAGCCACTTAAACTTAAACTAACTTTAAAGTAACTATTTTTTCTGTAAAAAATTAAATTTTATCTAATGCCTCTTTTAAGTCCTCTATCAAATCATCGCTATTTTCCAATCCAACACTAAGTCGAATAAGCCCCTCTGGAACTCCTGCATCAATTAACTCTTGAGCTGAAAGTTGTTGATGTGTTGTACTTGCTGGGTGGGTAATAATAGATTTACTATCTCCAATATTTACAACCAATTTAAAAATTTTTGTGCTATCTGCAATCTTTTTTGCCTCCTCTAATGAGCTAACTTCAAATGAGAGTAGTCCACTCTGCCCTTTTGGAAAATATTTTTGAGCTAAAGAGTAGTTTCTATTTGATTTTAATCCTGCATAGTTTACACTCTTTACCTTTGGATGTTGTTCTAAAAACTTTGCAATCTTAAGGGCAGAGTCTGAGTGTTGTCTCATTCTAAGAGGAAGAGTCTCTAACCCTTGAATATATAGCCATGAGTTAAATGGACTAGGAGTTGCACCTAAATCCCTAAGTAGTGCTAATCTAACTCTTAGAGTAAATGGAGGAAGAGGAATATCTGTATATATCAATCCATGATAACTCTCATCTGGCTCATTAAAGTGATAATATCTAGGATTATCTATTATCTTATCTTTTAAATTGTCTCTCTCTACAATAATTCCACCTATTGCTAAACCCTGCCCTGTTGTATATTTACTAGCACTATGTACTACAATATCACAATTTAACTCTAATGGTTTACATAGTATAGGAGTTGCTACAGTATTATCCACACAAGTTAAAATATTATATCTATTGGCAATCTCTGTAATCTTATCAAAATCGGCTATATCAATACTTGGATTGGATATACTCTCAAATAGAATAAGCTTTGTTCTATTATCAACTAAATCTTCTAATTCTAATGGATTATTTATATCAAAATATCTACTCTCAATTCCAAATCTCTTAATAGTATGGCTTGTTAGAGTAGTTGTTCCTCCATAGACCTGTTTTGCTACAATAATATTATCCCCTGCCTCTGCCACATTTGCAATAGCATAAAATATAGCAGACATTCCTGAAGCAGTTGCCACACCTGCAACTCCACCCTCTAAGGCAGAAAATCTCTTCTCAAATATATCTGTGGTAGGATTCATGAGTCTAGTATATATATTTCCAAGCTCTTTTAACTCAAATAGATTGGCTGCATGTGTTGTATCTCTAAACTCATAAGCAGTTGTCTGATATATTGGAACTGCCATTGTTGAGTTTTTATCTTTAATATAACCTGCATGAACTGCTAATGTCTCTTCTCTCATAAATTTATCCTTGTTATAACTATTTATTTTTAAATTTTTTAAAAAAACTATCTATCTCTTCTCTCATCTCAACTCCAACCTCTTCAAAAATATTTAAAAGATATTGATAACTGCCATCTCCACCCAGAAAATCCCAAAATTCTTCTGCAACTAATAGTTCATATTTTAAATCAAGCATTCCAGCCATAGTCCATCTACTATATGGCTTTGGATAGTATGGATTATATGGTATTGCTATTAATGTATGAATATTTGCATTTGGATTTTGAGTTAAAATTGTTGCAGTCCATTTTAAAAGTGTTCTTTTAAATTCTAAAAAACTTCCTCTGTTTGGTTTTGCTGTTTTAATGTCAAAAAGATAATAATTATTAGCATTTTGACAATATAAATCTACTTTTGTTAATTTTACTTTTCTAAAATTTCCTATATTTAATTTCTGTTTTATTCTATCAATTTCATAATTTTTATCTGGTTGTCTATCAGCTACTATTAAACTATCTATAATAATATCTATCTCTTTTAAAACCTCTTCACTTATTTCACAACTCACATTAACTTGTCGTTTAACTATTTCAAAACAATTTTTTGCAAGTTCCACTCCAACAGGCTCAAAAATTGTTGTTCCAAAATTTGTATTTAAAGAGTGTATAAATTGGTATAGTGCCAATCTATCTTTTCCAAGTAGAGCTGTATGAAAGGGCATATATGCTGGTTCTTTTGTCTTTTGATAATTATGAAATTTATCTCTTATTACGCTTTTTAATAGCTCTTTTATACTGCTCATTATTTATATTCTTCTTTATATTTATCTAAAATTATATTAGTAGAATTTTTTTTATAAAACTCTTTTTGGTCATTTAAATTAATAGAAGTTTTTTCTAATAATTCAATTGATTTTTTAAAATTGCTTAAAGCATTTTTAGTATCAATCAATGTTTTTATAATAGCATCTGAATATTTTCTTATTTTTTTATCTTGAACTAACAATATCTCTTTAAAGGTTTCCTCTTCAACTATCTTTCTATATATCATAAATAGATGATATCTTGCTTTATTATATTTTCTATCGATTTGTTTTCTATTAATAAAATCTTTAAATATATATTGCATTAATCCACACATATAATAAGGCTCGTAACTATGATTTTGAATAAATAGTTTTTTACTATATTCTTTAAAAATCTTACCAAAATATCCAGAAGAATTATGGGGTTCTTCATAAAATATTGCTACAAAAGTTTTTATTTGTTCTCTTAAATCAACTATACTCTTTTTCATAATTGATGAGTTTCCAGCATATTGATTAGCCCGTCTTTCATAATATAATTTAATAGGTTTTTCATTAGACATTAAATTATAGTATTCTTCTAATCCTTTTTGAAATTCTGTTAGTGCTACTAATTGTTCTTCCTTTATTTCTGTTTGATTGTTTGTTGCTATTGTTATTTTATTTTTTAATATTTCATCATTAGTAATAATTAGTTTTATTGGAATTAATAAATTTTCTAATCCTTCAATATTTCTATTTTCGTATAACTTATTGGATGTTTGACAACCATTAACAATTTGAAAGTTTTCTAATATAAATCTATTTCCACTACCTAAATTTTTTTCAGCAACAATTGTAACTCCATTATTTAATAATGGAAAATAATCAAACTCTTTGTTTTTTAAAGTTTTATCTATATCGTTATTTACTTCATTGTTCCCTAAGTTATCTCTAACATTATCATAAAAAAGATTTCTAATTTTATCATTTTCTTTATCGATTAAAATTTTTCTATATTCTTCAAAAGATAATAATCCAAAATAAGCTTCTTTAATATCGCCATTATCAAATGAAATACTTGTTTTATCTTTAAAAATAAATTCTGCTTTAGATGGTCTATTAATTTTATCAAATAATTTCATTAAATAATTTTTATCAATCATATCAACATTAATAATACCATCTTTAAAAATACCTTTTTGAGATATTAAATCTCTTTTATTTTTTATTGTCACTTCAATAACTTTATCATTATTATATTGACCTGTTGTTACATAATAAATTTCAGTATCAAATTTATTAATTTTTGCCATATTATCTAAAATATACATTAACATATCATGCAAATCTTTAGCTTCTTTAGTTAATGGATATTGTGGCTTTTCATTTAAAAAATCTAAAAATGTATCTAATAAATTTGCTATTTCACTATTACTAAAACTTTCTGATGTCTTTGATTGGATTGCAATCAATAATATATCAACATAACCATTATTTTCAAAAATTTCTTCTAATTCTTTAATATTACTGATAATTTTACCACTTACGATAAAAGCAATATTATCAATACCTTTATATTTTTTTGTATTAGTTAATACAATTTCATTATAATCCAAAGTGTCATTAATTAATTTATTTGATACTAAACAAAAAGTTGTAAAATCTTCAAATAAATTACTCATATTACTTTCACTATATATCAATCCAAATTGTTCACTAAAATTTTTAACATAACCTTTAATAACTCTATCCATTCTTTTATACTCCTTTCATATGAAAAATAGTCTCACTATATGGATTTCTATCCTTCTCAACCCTATTTAATACAGGTCTTTTAAACTCATCTACTATTTTCAGACCTGCTCTTTCTGCAATTATTGGATAGAGGTTAAATTTATCATTTGCAACAAGAAATATATTGAAATCATTAATAAGATACTTTTTTGCATTTATTAAAGCTTGACTCACTCCCTCTATATACTCCTCTTTTGCTTTTGCACCTCTTCCTTTAAATAGTGGTCCAATCTCCTTCTCATCATCTCTTTTAAAACCAAAAAGCTCATAAGCATACTCATGCTGTTCATGATAATTTATCAATCCAACATAGGGAGGGGAGCTAAAAATACCTTTAATTTTTTGTTTTTGTAGCAATTCTCTAAAATTCTCATCTTTAATTTTTTTTAAAATATCTATGTCTCTACTATCTCCAATTAGACACCTACTAAATATATCTCTTCTTAAATTATCAAACTCTTTTAATCTTTTAACTGTATCTTTTGAGTATCTATTAAACCAATTTTTAATTGTAAATAGAGGTTTACAAATCTTGCCATGTTTTCTACAATAATAAGGTGTTAATTGAGGCTCTCTCAATGTAGCCAAATCGGCATGGGTTGTAGCTCTACAACTTCTAATTGTTCTGCTTAAGATTAAGGCTAAAATATTTTTTATATCTTGATTCTCTATTGCCTTTATCTCTTTAAAAACAAAATCTATTTCATCTCTGATGGGCTTAATATACCACTTATCTAAAAAACTACTATTACTATTTGAAGATATTTGAATATTATAGTTACTTAATAGCTCTTGATAAATAGGTAAAAATAACTTCTCTTTCTCTCTACCATAAATTTTATCATCTATCTCTCTCTTTCTAACCTTTTTTCTAAATTCAGGAGTAGGGAAATATCTACTATTAAATCTATTTAACTCATATAGAAGTCTATTTTCAAACGTAATATTATCTCTATTTTTTGTAAAGTTATCCAATTTTTTATTAATCTCATCTAATCTCTTTTCTAATATTTCAATATTTACCTTTGATAGTTTTGTATTTGCAATAAAAGCGTTAAATGGTGATATATCTATACCAATAGAGTGGATACCAAGCTCATTTGCCTGAATAAGTGTTGTTCCACTTCCACAAAATGGGTCTAAAACAATATCATTTTCTTTAAAATATATCTCTTTTTTAAAGTTGTCAATATGGTTATCTAAAAAATACTCGACTAATTGAGGAATAAATTTACCTTTATAGGGGTGTAATCTATGAATATGCTTAGTTGTTTCACTCTCTTTATAGTTTTCAAATGAGAGTTGCCAATTTATATCATTGCCAAATTTTAATTTATACTCTTTTTCTTTTGATTTCTGTCTTTTGAAATAGTTATAAAACTGCTCTTTGTGTAGATAAACTGTATTATTTCTATTTATTGTATCTATAACTCCATATTGGATTAAATATGATATATTCGATTGCGTAACCTTTTTATTTGATAAGTTTGTAGCAATAGTTGAAGCTTCTTGAATATTTATCTGATAGACCATTTTAATCCTTATGAATTTAAAAAAATTATATCTAAACTTTAATAACAGGTTAGATAGCTAATCATTAAATCACCTCTATTTTAGTGATTAAAACATCTCCATCTATCTTTTTTATAGTAAGTAGATGTTTGCTAACTCCCTTTAACTTTTTTTTCCCATTTTTTAATCTATAGTTAAATGTAATTTTAATTTTTATCTCTTTGGATTTTTTATCTAAACTTATAGTTTTTAATTTTATATTAGAGTATTCTCTTACTTTCCAATCGTGTAGATATTTAGCCTTATCTTTTAAAAGATCAGCTCTTGTAAAACTCTTTTTATTAAAATAGCTATCAATAGGATATGAAAATAGCTCTATAAAATCTGCTGGATTACTACTCTGCATCTCTCTATAGTATAGTTTTTTAACTAATGCTTTTGCTCTTTTTTCTAAACTCTCCTCTTTTTTAACTTTTTTATCTTTTACAATAATACTATTAGCCTCTTTTGCATAATTATTAACTCTATTATCATACATAGACTCTGCTATTATGGCAGGGAGTTTACACTCTCCCTTAGTTGTAGCTAAAAGTGATGTAAAGATTACCCCTTGATTTGATTTTACTATATATCTTTTACTCTTTCTATTATATATCTGCTTTTTAGGTAAGTCTATAAAATCTAAGACTCTATCATCTCTAATATCTCTATACTCCCTATTAATATTTATATCTCTAAATTTTCTATTTGGCTCTTTATCATTTATAATAGTTAAACAGGCTGGAACTCTATGATTTATCACAACACTATTTATTTTTCCATAATTTGAGATAGTAACTTTTGAGTATATTTTATCTCCTAAATGAATGTTTTTTAGATTAATAGTTCTATTATTTTCATTAATAAACTCTCTTTTTATTCCTAATCTCTCATTCCTTTTTATACTATTTTTTATCTTTTTAGGTAGATGTTTTACTAGTTCAATAGTATATGCTAAGGCACTAGAGTTTGGGATTAGAATTATCTTATTAGATTTGATATTATCAATATCTACTACTGTAGGTTTAGTATAATTTCTATCTTTGCCATTAATATTTAAAGTAACATTAATTTTAGCACTCTTAGGTTTTCCAAGATAGATACTTATAGCTTTTAGAGCCAATGCCTTCTCTTGAGTTGAGTATAGCTCATCAAATGATTTTTTAATTATGGCTAAATCATTTATCTCTTTTTTAAAGTATTTAGTTTTAATAATAAAATGAATAAACATATCTCTTATATTTGATTCAAAATTACCACTATATTTTGAGTATCTACTCTTTAGATGAGATGATAAACTATAACCAACACTATTATACAATTTTTGTGCCTCTTTCTCTCTTCCTTGCATTTTTAATATAGCAGACATATAATATTTAGATATAAAATAATTTTCATATAAACCCTTTTCATATAACATATTTGCTATTCCCTCATTTAATTTTCCATTTTTAGCTAAAATATATCCTGCATAGACTCTATGAAAACTAGTATAAGTTCCTAAATAGTTATCATTCTTTAAAACAATAGATTTTAGTGCCTTAATAACTTTATCTAAAGTATCTCTATCAACCCATACACCATCTCTATGTAAGTCTAAAAGAGTCTCAGAGGCATATAGTGATGCATAAGGATTAACATTATTCTCTCCCTGCCAATAGTTAAACTCTCCATAACTATTTTGCATATCTCTTAATCTTTTAACACCTTGTCGTATAAAGTTTTTACTATCTGATATAAGAGCATTATTATGTAAAAAGGCTCTAGCATAGTGCATTGCTAAAATCTTAGATGAAATCTGCTCTGCACACCCATAAGGGTATCTAATTAGATATTTTAAATCATTTGCTAAAACTCCAATAAGATTATCAGATAGATATATATATGCCTCTGCACCTATATACTCTTTTGGAATAGTAAAAGTCATTTTCTTATTAGTAATACCTTTAAATGTTTTAGTGCTTATTGCATAAGGATTATATATTGGTAACTCAATACTATTTGATACCTTATATGCTTTAATAGTTATCTTAGCTTTTCCTTCTTCTTTAGCTTTAAGGGTAGCTTCTATTAGAGTTGAGCTATTTGATGGAATGGTTATATTTTTATCTTTAATATTAAACTCTATATTTTTAGTTGTAATATAATTTAGAGTTATATTTTTATCTTGTTTAGTAGTATTAAACACTCTTATAGGAACTTTTATATTATCTCCCTTTAGAAGATATAGTGGATATGATGGTTTTATCATTATATCATCTTTAATAACCATATCTTTAGATGCTACTCCAATACTATCTTCATTTATAGCAATAGCAACAATAGAGGCTCTTCCATTAAACTCAGGTATCTTAATACCTATAGTTGTAGTATTACTATTAGCTTCAATAATTCCACTCCAAATCATAAAAGGTTTAACTCTTTTTGCTAAATCTGGTGCTAAATGTTTTTTTCTATTTTTTAAAAGCATATCTCCAGCTCCAAAATCTATAAGTTTTCCCTCTACAAGATATGCCATAAGTTGGTCATATAGGTCATAATAGGCTATCTCTTTATCTAACTGTTTATTAAAAAAATCAAATATCTTAGGCTTTTTTTGATTTACTAATTGAAGTATTCCTCTATCTACTACACTTACTAATATTTTAGCCTTTTTATTGGTTACTATATTTAATTTTACTACTCTTTTTGATTTTGTCTCTTTTGGAGCTTGAATTTTTACAGCTATCTTATGAGATGAGTTATCAGGTTTTATATATCTATATCCAATAGCCCTAAATGGGATAAGTTTAGATGAGGTATTGCTTGGTCTATATACAGTTGCATGTAGATATGCTCCCTTTTTAATATCAAATAGTATTGGCATTTCAACTTCAGCTACTCCCTTTTCTATATGAATTAATTTATACCCTTCTACTCTATCATCTTCTAAACTTAGAAGTAACTCACCATTTAAAATTGGAGATTTAATTTTAGTAAAAATTACATCTCCATTTTTATACAATTTATCCTCAAATTTTATCTCTACAGATTTTAGATTATCTTTTGGGGATATATTATTATAATCATCCCACCAAATATCAAATGAGCTACTACTACTATGTCCACTTAAAGGGTCATCAACTTCAATAGTATAATCTCCACTCTGATTTATCACTCTTGAGAAAGAGCTATTTGATTTTATATTAAAACTATCTACTATTCGACTCTCTTTTTCCCAATTACTATTTCCATTAATATAACTATAATGCCAATCTATCTTCTTAATAGTAATATATAAATCTCTATTACTAATAGGTTCTCCTGTTAATGGGTCAATGACTATTACACTTCCATCTAATCTATCACCTATTTTAAGATGACTATTATCTAATCTAACTCCAACCATATCTTTATATGGAAATATTTTTACTGTTTTATATGCTGATACTGGTTGATTACCATCCATAATAGTTACTCCAATAATCCCTTTTAATATTGATGGAGCTCTTTTTTTAATATTAATTGGAATAACCATATTTAACTCTCCATTACTATCTAATCTAATATCTTCACTATAATCTATATAGTTAATAGTATCCTCTTCCTCTAAGTTTTCATTAGTAAATGAGTATCCACTATATTGAGTAAGTACAAAATCAATTGGAGTTGCATTCAACGTTACTTTTCCACTAAGTCCTGATGATGGAGTCCCAAATAGATAGTTGGAGCTAATATTAAGCTCAATTAACTCTCCATTTAAATAGTTATCTTTGGTAACTCTTATATAGTTTTCAATCTTTGGAGGTCTAAAAGCTTCTACTTTTAAAGATATAGAACCTATCTCTTTTTTATCAATATATGCTATTATTTTATAATCTCCTGTTCTATCTATACTATCTAACTGATAACTATAATCAATCAGACCATAATCATCAGTATGATAAATTTTACTACTCAATACTTTTCCATATTTTCTTTTAAAAAGTATCTTAATAGGTATCTTTTTTGCAGATATAAACTCTCTATCTTTAACAGTAATTAAAGCATTAATTTTAGATGCAGGTCTTACAATTTTACTTTGAAGATATATATTAGCACTAAACCTTTTAGCTTTTTCTAAAATATTCTCTGGAGATGGTGAAGATATGGTTTTATTAAGAGCTAAAAAGTTTCTATCATTTTTTGTCTCAACAATAATTGATTTTGGACTTTTATATAATAATCCATTAATCTCCATATCAACTACTCCATACTTATCTGTTTTAGCCGAGCTTATTAATTCATTATTTGCACTATATAGATATACCATAGCACTGACTAAAGGTTTAGCACTATCTAATCTATTTACAAAAATAAAGGCTTGATTTTTTGATAAATTTGCACTTATTCCAATATTTGATATAAATAAAATTTTACTTTTAGCAATCTCCTCTTTATGACTCTTATATCTCATTGTTATTTTATATATACCATAAGGGAGTTGATTACTTAAATTTGAAAGTTTAAATTTCTGTTTTACAATTTTATTTTTTATATTATGAAGTTTTATCTCTTTAGTAAATACCTCCTCTAAATATTTATCTACATCATATCTATTTGCATCTGTGAAATTTACAAAATATCTTAAATTATCATCTAAGACTCTCTCTACCACTAAAGTAACACTATTGAGGTTTACAGATGAAAAACCAAACTCCCCCATATTTGATATATATATTTTATCCTTATCAAATATAATATTTTTTTCTAAATCTCCACTCTTTAAAGTATATCTTATATCATGCTTTAACTCTCTATAATTCTTTAATCCTTTTTTTAAAGTTAAATGGTATGTATGGTTAGGTTTAAACTCTGAAGATATTATATCTGTATAGTAGTAGGCATTATCAGATAGTTTAAATCTCTTTCGCTCTCTATATCCAACATAGTTATTTGAATCTACTCTAAAATTATCAATACCATCAATCTCTATAAAATTTTCTATTTTATTATCTATAGTATCATCAAAGTATAATCTAATAGCTAACTCCCCACTATCTGAAGATACAAATCTTGGAGAATCAATAATCTCCATAGCCTCTTTTTTATCATCCAATTTAACATTAAATGAATTTTTAATATTAAAAATCTTACTAAAATCACTATTTAAACTCTTACCATTAATATTTGTTAGATTTTTATCTATTAGTAATTCTATTGGATGGTTTGATATTGGTTCATCTATCTTTAATACTAGAGTTGTATTATTATTTTGACTAATGCTATATGATAATTTAGTTTTACTAAGTCTATCTCTCTTTATAATAGAGATATACTTTTTTACATTATTGAGTTCAATTTTATCATTAAATTCAACTCTTATTAACTCTCCTCTTTTAAAAAAGTGTGCATCTATAATATTAAATTTAACACTCTTAAATTTAATAATATCTCTTTTATATCGACAGCTATATATTGTACTACTCTGAAGTGACTCTTTTGGAATAATCTTTATTTTATGAGCATCTATAATTCTATATACTGCATTTAATTTAGGATTACATTTTAAAAGTTTTTTATGTGTATATAAAATATTGATATCAAATGCAGATTTCTTACTCTCTATTTCAAATGGCTCATCTAATGGCACAGTTTGAATAGTAGAGGGGTTTGCATATATTATAATAGTTATTAAAAGAAGAAAATATCTCCTCAACACGATAAAACCTTTTTGGTTGAATTTTATCATAAATTAGTTTGAAAAGATAGATAAAATTTTACTTTTAACTACTTTTAATATTTTAGTGTTACTAAGTTGTTAGTAAAATTCTCCTAATATTCACGAAATAGGTATAAATATTAAAGTACTTACCAAAATAAGTTCTATCACCTCTTGGGGTTTAGAATTGTGAACTACCTCTAGTTAAAGAACTATTTATAAATAAAACAAAAAATAACTTTATTAAATATTAAATTTTCTTCAATTCATCCCCGTATTGAGTATGGAGTTTTCTTGAAGATTTTTTGATAAAAAAACAAAAAGGTTAACTAACTGCTAAAATAAATCTAGTATTTTCTAATAATTTATGATATAATACTATCATCTATTCAATAGGGAAATTTGCAAAATTAATTGCTGCTTATCGTGGTAAAAGTGGATATAGAATGTATAGCGAAGAGCAGTTAAATGAAGTTCTTCAAATTGTTAAACCCAAAGAGAAAATTAATTTAGGATATATTCGAGTTTCAGCTAAACACCAACATAGTGACCTAGAGAGACAATATGA
>JALWDJ010000004.1 GCA_027014605.1 Campylobacteraceae bacterium | reverse complement strand
TAACACCACTTATGGCTACAGAGGCTACATCAAAAAAAGAGAAGAAAACAAACTCACTAAAGCTTGTACATATTACTGACTCCCATATGGATATGGGTAATCCAGATAGTGTAGAGGCTCTTAAGATGGCAGTAAAATATCTAAATAAAAACTATCCAGATTTAGATTGTGTACTTTTTGGAGGAGATAACTTTAACAATAATAGTAAAGGAGACTCTGACGCTTTAGTCTATAAAGAGATAGTAGAGAAGTTACACTGTCCTGTATATCATGTGCGTGGAAATAAAGAAGCAAGTCCTGCTAAAGATAATAAGATAGATTTAGATGAGTTTAAAAAACTCTTTATGTCATATAAAGAGCTAATAGTTTCAGGCAAAGATTGGGCTGTAGAGAAGAATGGTACACTTATCTTAGGGCTTGATAGCTGTATAGAACATGCTAATAATGGAGAGTTTACAAAAGAGACACTCGCATTTGCTAAAAAGATGCTTGAGCTTGGAAAACCTACTATTATATTAAACCACCACCCATATAGTAACTACTGGTGTGGTACAGATAAAAAAGATATTCATAAATATGTTTTAGGAAATAGTGAAGAGACAATTAAAACACTATTTAAATATCATAATCTTCTAGCTACCCTATCTGGACATAAACATATTGATAATATTAAAATGATAAATAGAGTAAAAACTATTACTACAAGAGGATTTATCCGTCCACTCGATTTAGATGAATACCCTATGAGATATATTGAGATTAATGGTAATGATGTGAGTGAAAAACTCATATATACTGTTGAGGTGTAATATGTTTAAAAGAATTATATTCTCTTTTCTATTAGTAGCTACTCTCTTATATTCAGAGAGTATAAACTTTAAAAATAGAGATTTAAATAGATGGAGCAGATATGGAACATGGAAAGTTACTGTTGATGGTCTATCTATGGTAAAGAGAAGTGATAGAGATTTTAATCTCTGTTATAGTAAAGATATAAATTTCACTGATGGTAATATTAGTGTAGATTTTAGAGCAAATAGTGGAAAGATAGACCAAGGTGGAGGAATTATGTGGAGAGTAGAAGATAATAATAACTACTATGTTGCCCGTTTTAATCCACTTGAGGATAACTTTAGATTTTATATTGTACATAATGGTATCCGTACTCAACTAGCTTCTGCTGATATTAAACTTGCTTCAGGTTGGCACAATATGAAGATAGAGCAGAGAGAAGATATATTTAAGGGATATATCGATGGAAAAGAGTATCTCAAACATAAAGATAGTCAAATTAAAAGAGCTGGTGGTGTAGGTCTATGGACAAAAGCAGATGCCAAGACATCATTTAAAAATTTTAAGATTGATAAAATAGAATAATGCGTTATCTAATATTAACTATATCACTCCTACTTATGGGGTGTCAGAGTGGAACTAAGAGTAAGAGTGTCACTATATATGTATCTGAAGACCAAGTATTTTCAGAGCCTCTACTGAGAGATTTTGAAAAAGAGACAGGTATTAAAGTCAATGCTATATATGATACAGAGGAGTCTAAAAGCACAGGTGTAATGAACCGTCTAATTGCAGAGAAAAATAATCCTCAAGCAGATGTATATTGGGCAAATGAGCCTATCCGTGCAGAGGTACTTAAACAGAGAGGTATATTAACTCCATATAGGAGTCCTAATGCAGATGGTATCCCTGCAAATTTTAGAGATAAATCATACTTCTGGACAGGATTTTCTGCAAGAGTTCGACTATTTGTAGTCCAAAAGGGTTTAAAAGATACTCCTCACTCTATTATGGCATATATTCTACCTAAATTTAAAGGTAAAGCTGTTATTGCTAATCCACTATTTGGAACTACTACAGCACATATATCAGCACTACTTACCATATGGGGAGAAGAAAAAACTAAAAAATTTCTACAACAACTAAAAGCTAATAAGATAAAACTTAGTACAAGTAACGGTGAGAGTGCAGATTTTGTTGCAAATGGAACTTATCTATTCTCACTTGTAGATAGTGATGATGCTATTAGTCGCCTAAAGTCAAATAAACATATAGATATTATATATCCTGACCAAGGTAGAGATGAGGTTGGTGCTTTTGTTGTGCCAAATGCAGTAATGCTTATAAAAAAATCACCTCATCAAGAGATGGGAAAAAAGCTTATAGATTATCTATTAAGTAGAAAGAGTGAGAAGAAACTCGCTTTTGCTGATTGTGCTCAAATCCCACTACATAAAGATGTACCTATGCCATCATATATAAAGCCTATTAAAGATATTAAGGTTATGTCTGTAAATTTTGAAAAGGTTGCAAAAGAGATGATAGCGATACAACCCTATCTTAAAAAGTGGGTAGAGGAGAGATGAGACAACAACACTATGCCTATATTTTTATTGGCATAGTTGTAACTATACTACTTCTACCTATCCTAGATATAATAGTAGATAGCTTCTATAATATAGATAATATAAATCTACTCTTTCAATCTTCAATTATTAATAGTCTTATTAATAGTTTAGAGTTGGGATTATCTGTTGCAACAGCAACTACACTTATAGGTATATCTTTAGGAATACTATTTTCTAAAACAACGCTACCCTACTCTACACTATGGATAATTATACTATTAATTCCCCTACTTATCCCACCCTATATCTTAGCTTATGGTTGGTATATGATTTTAGGTAGAGAGGGTATATTGGGAGATTTACTATTTGGATTTTGGGGAACTGCTTGGATACTATTCTCTGTATATCTGCCTATTCCAATTCTATTAACTATATTTTATTTAAGGCAGATTAATCCTAAGTTAGAAGAGGCAGGTTTACTCATATGCTCTTGGAGTTGTGTTATATGGAAAATTACACTACCTCTTATTAGACCTGCAATATACTTCTCTTTTCTATTGGTTTTTATATTAACTATTAGTGAACTATCTGTAGCAAACTTTTTACATTTTGATATATTTCCTATGCAGAGTTTTATTCAATTCTCTGCATTTTATGATTTTACTACAGCAACTATATACGCTATGCCTCTATTAGTTATAGTGATTATTATAGCAATAATATTAAAAAATAGTCCATTAAAATTTCAATCTTATAACACTCTACTAATATTCCCTATTAAAAATCACTATCCACTCACTATAGCTATTATATTTTTAACTATATTGATAGTTGGAGTTCCACTTTGGGGACTTATTAGTTGGAGTAGTCTTTATGATTTTATAGAGATATTGAGAAAGGCATCTATTCCAATATTACACTCTATTATATATGCAACTATAGGAACTATACTACTAACACTATTTGGATTTATATCTGCTACTACTCTTGTATATAAGAGAGTTAAAGGGGCGGGACTATTAGAGTTTACACTAATATTTCTATTTATTCTCTCATCTATAGTGGTAGGTATTGGACTTATTATATTTTGGAATACCCCATATACAAATATAATATATACAACACCTATTATTATCTTTTTGGGTTATTTGAGTAAATATCTATTTTTAACTACTAAAATTATAGAGATAAGAGTTTCACAAATACCACAATCTCTCTTAGAGATGGCAGAGTTAACAGGAGCATCATATAAGCAGATACTTTATTATATTATACTACCTCTATCTAAAGAGTCAATCTTTATATCATCTATTATAGGATTTATATTTATATTAAGAGAGAGTACTATTACAATGCTTGTTGCTCCTGCTGGAAGCACTACTCTACCTATATATACTCTTACACAAATGGCAAATGGAAAACCATCTACTATTACATCACTCTCTATTTTAATGATATTTATAGTAATCATACCTATAATAATATTAATCTATTATATAAAAAGAAAAAAGACTAAATATGATTAGATGTAAAAATATAACACTTAAATATAAACAAAAGAGTATTTTTAAAGATTTCTCTCTATATATAGAGGATAGAGAGCGTCTTGTAATAGTTGGAGAGTCAGGTGTAGGAAAGAGTACACTACTAAGAGTTATAGCTGGATTTACTCCACTAGATAGTGGAGAGATATATATAGATAATCAGTTAGTAACAAAAGATAGAGATATTACTATTCCTCCAAATAGAAGAGGGATAGGTATGATATTTCAAGATTTAGCACTATGGCCACACTTAGATGTGCAAGGAAATATAGCTTTTGGACTTAAGATAAAAAGAGTCCCAAAATATAAGCGTAAAGAGATAGTAGAAGAGATATTAAATATGGTAGGACTTCAAGGTTATGAAAATCGTAATATAGATAGACTATCAGGTGGAGAACAGCAGAGAGTAGCACTTGCTCGGACACTTGCACTCTCACCCAAAACTATTCTTATGGACGAACCTCTATCTAGTTTAGATAAAGCACAAAATATAAAACTAAGAAGAGAGATTATTAAAATTCAAGAGGATTTAAAATTTACTTTAGTATATGTAACACATAATGAAAATGAATTAGAAGAGATAGCTACAAAAAGATTATATCTTAATTAATTTTTCATTTTTTTGATTTTAAAAAGTGAAAGAGATGATATAAAATTTATCATCTCTTTAAAATTTATTTTCTCAAAAGATGTTCATATCTCTCATCAGTCAATGTTCCTAAGAAAGCTTCAAGTGCCTTAAGCTTTGTATCATCAAGTTCTGGCATTGTTAACTTTTCTCTACTAATAGATATATTAACATCAGGTTTTCCCCATGGTCAGTAACATTGGCATCTGCTAATTCTAGTTTAGCTCTTGCTTGAAGAGCTACTAAATTTTTAGGTACACCAATATTATGATATTTATAGTTAGTAAATGTTTCACCTGGCTCAATAGAACTATCGACACATTACACAGTTAGTTTGATCTTTATCAAAAAATAAATCCATTCCTAATTTTTCACTATCAGTCCATTTCCCGACAAGAAAAACCTACAAAAATCTCCAAAATAGTATTAAGAAATCTGTAAATCTCTACTTTATCGTTTGAGTAGTAAGTAGTATTTGACAACTACTCTTTACCTGCATCACTATTCCACTTCAAACAGAGACACTATTAATCTCATATTGAAGTTTCTATTAAATAGAAAGAACTCGTTAGCACTTTTTTAATCTACAAGACCTAATCCACCCAAAATTTTAATGTAATAGTGTCAAATATTTAGATTACCTCGAATACCTTTAAGTTCATTAGGTAAAAAATAGATAAAATATTATTCAAAATTACATTTTTAGAGAGTTTTATAACTCTCTAAGTAGAATTATATATATAAGTATCTTAAAAAATGTTGAAATATATTAGATTTTTTTAGAGAATATAAGATTTTCTGTAACAGTTACTTAACCTTTA
>JALWDJ010000003.1:52230-56767 GCA_027014605.1 Campylobacteraceae bacterium | reverse complement strand
TTTATTATAGTATGTGAAATTATATAGTTTTTTTATTATATATAGATTAAATTATGCATATATCAGCAATTTTATTTCTTAAATATTATTGTTTTTTGCTACTATTAAGATAAATATTTTAGACTCTATTCGTTAATATAACTTTTGTTACAATGTCAAAAAATTTACTATCTATAGGGTGTTATATAATGCAAAATCTAATTATTGTTGAGTCCCCAACAAAAGCTAGAACCATAAGTAACTTTCTTGGAAAAGATTATAAAGTTATTGCGTCAAAAGGTCATATTCGTGATTTACCAAAGAGTTCATTTGGTATTAAAGTAGAAGAGGATGGTAGATTTATCCCTAAATATTCAATCCCTAGAGATGTGAATCCAATAGTTAAAGAGTTAAGAAAACTCGCTAAAGAGGCTAATACTATATATATTGCAACTGATGAAGATAGAGAGGGTGAAGCTATAGGGTATCATATAGCAATAGCTATAAAAAAAGAACCTACAGAGTTACCAAGAATAGTATTTCATGAAATTACAAAAAATGCAATTAATAAAGCATTGAAAAATCCTAGAGAGATAGATATGAACTCTGTTAATGCACAGCAAACAAGACGACTTCTTGATAGAATTGTAGGATATAAACTATCTCCACTGTTAGCCAATAAAATTCAAAAAGGACTTAGTGCAGGGAGGGTTCAGAGTTCTGCACTTAAGATTATTGTAGATAGAGAGCGAGAGATTAAGGCTTTTAAGCCAAAAGAGTATTGGAGTATTGATGCTATTTTTGAAGAAAATATAGAAGCAGTTATATATGAGTATAATGGAGAGAAGATAGGCAAACTAACCATTAAAAATGAAAAAATGGCAATGGAGATTACCAATATTGCTAAGCATGAAAATTTTACTGTTCAATCTTTAGAGAAGAGAGAGCGAAAGAGTAAAACTCCACCACCATTTATGACATCAACTCTACAACAATCAGCATCAACACAACTTGGTTTCTCTCCTAAAAAAACCATGATGATAGCTCAAAAACTTTATGAGGGTGTTAAGACAGATAAAGGAAATATGGGAGTTATTACCTATATGAGAACAGATAGTCTAAATATTGCAAAAGAGGCAGTAGATAGTGCAAGAGAGTATATAAGTAAAAATTTTGGAAAAGATTATCTCCCATCTAAAATAAAAATATATACTAACAAATCGAAAGGAGCACAAGAGGCTCATGAGGCAATTCGTCCTACTATGATAGAGTTCTCATCAGAGATTGCAAAAGATTATCTAACAAGTGATGAACTAAAACTATATAGACTTATATATAATCGTTTTCTAGCTTCCCAGATGAGTGATGCAAAATTAGAACTACAGACACTAATCTTTAAAGGAGAAAAATCGTTATTTAAAGCTAGTGGTAGAAAACTTATGTTTGATGGATTTTATAAAGTTATAGGATATGAACAGAGGGATAAACTTTTACCAGAACTTAAAAAAGCTCAAAATGTTACTTTAGATAGGATAGTTCCAAAACAGCACTTTACAGAACCTCCTGCTAGATATAGTGAAGCAACTCTTATTAAAAAATTAGAGTCATTAGGAATTGGAAGACCAAGTACTTATGCACCTATTATCACTATTTTGCAAATTAGAAAATATATAGAATTAAAAGATAAAAGAATTTATCCAACAGAGATAGCTTTTACAGTTATTGAGATGTTAGAAGAGCATTTTCCTGAGATTGTAGATAGCTCTTTTACTTCAAATATGGAGGCTAATCTTGATGAAATATATAACGGAAAACTTGATTGGCAAAAGGTTTTAAGTGATTTCTATGAACCATTTATAAAAAAGATAACTGATGGTAAAATTAATATTAAAAGTAGAAAAATAGCAATTCCAATAGGTGAAATCTGTCCTAAATGTGGAGGTGAACTCTTAAGAAGAAAAGGCAGATATGGAGAATTTATAGCTTGTAGTAATTTTCCAAAATGTAAATATACAACAGATTTAGATGGCAACCCTCCTCCAGAACCAGAAAAAAGTAATATTAAGTGTGATAAATGTGGGGAATTTATGGTTATTAAAGATAGTAAAAGAGGAAAATTCTTAGCATGTTCATCATATCCAAAATGTAAAAATACTAAACCATTAGTTCCTCCAAGAGAACTCTCTATACCTTGCCCAAAGTGTGGTGGCAAAATTTTAGAAAAAGAAGGGAAAAGAGGGAAATTTTATGGTTGTGCCAACTATCCAAAATGTAGATTTATCTCAAATGGAGAGCCACAAGAGTGGAGTTGTCCTGAGTGTGGTGGAATGGTTGTTCATAAAGTTCTTAAAAAGGGTGAATTTTATGAGTGTATAGAAAAAAATTGTAAATTTAAAGAGAGTGTTCCAGAGGATAAGTTAAAAACTAAAATAGGATAGAGATTATTTAATAATCTCTACACTCTCTTCAGCTTTAGATATAGATAAATTTTCCCCACTTAAAGCTTTTAAAACTAATTGGTGGCTCTTTTTTTGTAATTTTCCATTACCTATATATATAGGAACAGCAAAAGCTCTTGTTTTCACTCCATTTTTACCATTTACTTTTGTTAATAATCTAATATAGTAGAGTCCATTTTTAGAAGATACTACTCTAAGGTTAAGATTATACTCTTTTTGATTTGGATTTAAAGAGTAAGTTATTTTATTATAAAACTCTCCAATAGTTTTTAGATTTTTATCAATATTAATATCAACTTCCATCTCTCCGGATTTCAAAGGAGTAGTAAAAGATATATTTATATCTGATGGTTCATTTAATTTTACTTTTGTACTTTGATATGTTATATCAATAGGAGCTCCTGGTTTTTGATATTTTCCCAATGTTGTGCCTTTTACTGTTCTATTATTATCAACTATACTATTATTATCTGCTAATACATCTCCTGTTAAACAGACTATTACTATAGTACCTAATATTAATTTTTTTTTCATTTCTTTTCCTTTTTTTAGTTTATATTTATATCAAAACATGCATAATTTTGTCCATTATAATCAGAGATATCTAATAAATAATCCCCACTATCTAAAATATAACGACCAATCTCTCTTTTATAAGTGGTACTATCTGAGTCTCCTAGATGTAAAAATGGAGATGTTCTATATACTCCAAAATCAGGATCACTCATACTACCATTATTTTGTACTACACTTATAATATAATTTTTACTAGCATCTATATAAAATCTAATATATTTATGGTTCTCTAATTTATTAAATCTCCCATTCTCTCCAGATGTACATATAGTTGAGGTTGAGCTATCACCCATATTACTATATAGATTAGATTGGGAACTTCCATAAATATCTACTATAGGTTTAATATCTTCACTATTTAATATTGCATTAATCTTATCTTGTTTTGATGGATTTTCCTCTTGTAGACCTGTAATAAATGTAAAAATACTCGTAAATGCTTTAGTATTTTTTTGAAATCTAACTAAAGTATTATAGATTGGTTTAAAACCTAGTGATAATCTATCAGCACCATCATTGTGGCTATCATATAAATCATATAAAATATGTTGAATAGAATCTTCACTAAAGAAACCTTTAACAGCTGAGTTCTCACTCTCTATATTCATATAAAATCCATCAGATTGCATAAATCCTTGCGTATCAAAATATATTGGGTCGTCCGTAGCAATTGCTGACCAAGCATTTCCCCAGCCTTCACCAAATGCTACTCTAATATCAAGTTTATCACCCTCTCCATGAGACCCACCAATACTATCTGAACGAGAGAATTTATCTTCAAAATAGTGTCCCCACTCATGAATAATAATATGATTATCAAATTCATCGGTATCACTATTTTCATCACCTAAAATATATAAATTTCCATCTCCATTATAGTGAGAGGTAAGTATTAACCCATCTCTTAATTCCCCTTCACTACCCCCCCCAGATGGTACATTTCTAACTGACCAATTTACTTTTAATTTTGGAAATATAACATTACTATCTGCACTCTTAACCTTTTTAATTGCTTGATATATACTATCTAATATGGCAAATGGAGCTGATACTCTAGCACTACTATAACCATAACCACCCCAACCAGATGAAGCATTTAGATTTCGTCTAGTACTATCTTCTCCTATATTAAATAGACTACTCTGCATAGTATATACTGCATCATTATTAGTATTATCAACTACCTCAACATCATATCCTCCAATCCCACTCTTTTCTAGTTTAGCATATACACATATCCTAACATTTTGCATTGGAGTAAGATTTAAAAACTCATAATCTCCACTATCATTAGTCGATGTTGTTCTAATTATATCATTAGAAATACAGCTATTTTTTACAAGTTTTACAGTGACTTTTCTTGCACTATCTCTTGTTATATTATTGTAATTTAATCCAATTCCACTACTATTTACATGAACCCTATCATAAGTGATTTTTCCTATAATTTTTACTGTACCACTACTATCTATAGGAATAGAAGAAGGTTCTATTGTGGGTATAGAAGTAGGTATAGAAGTAGG
>JALWDJ010000003.1:0-52130 GCA_027014605.1 Campylobacteraceae bacterium | reverse complement strand
CAATTCCACTACTATTTACATGAACCCTATCATAAGTGATTTTTCCTATAATTTTTACTGTACCACTACTATCTATAGGAATAGAAGAAGGTTCTATTGTGGGTATAGAAGTAGGTATAGAAGTAGGGGTAGGGGTTGATGTAGGATATATAATAGTCCCATCATCTATTGTGGTAACCTCTCCACAACCATATATAATAATTATAAATGTTAGTAATATATAAATTCTATTTTTCAAAAAAATCCTTTAATTTAATAATATTGTCGTTTTGGTAATGTTCTTCTTGATATAGGTTTAGCCATAATAGAACTCTTTTTACTATTTGGTTTATACTTGCCACTGCTTCTATTTAATGATATAGTAGTACAACTATTGTTAAAAGAGGCATCAAATGTATCTAATAGGTAATCACCTTTCTTTAAATTTACTATAAGAGTATCATTTGGTGAACCCTCATAAGAAGATATTGCTATATCTTTATGTGGATATATTGTCTGGTAGAGTATCATATCAGGGTCTGCACTAGGATTATTTGAGTTTGCATTAAATTGATAAAATCCATCACTATCTATTTTAATTTTAATAAAATCTCTATTTCCAAGTTTATTATATACCCCATAATTATTTCTACTACATACATTTATACTTCCACCTACGTTTAAGTTTTTATATACAGGAACAGCTACAGGACTATTTGCACTATTAGTTCTATTTGTTCCATAGGCATCTTGAATTGAGTTTATATTCTCATAAGCTACAGTCTTATCTATATTCCTTTTTTGAGTTGGATTTTCTCTCTTTAGTGCATTAATAAATGAGAAAATACTTGTAAATGCTGGAGTATTTTTTTCTGCACCTACTAATACTTTATATATTGGTTTAAAACCCAAACTTGTCTTATCATGAGCTTCGTTTGTCTTATCATATAGGTCATATAAAATTCTTTGGACTGACCCTTCACTATACCAACCAGCATTCTCTTGTGCTCCTTTTTCTAAATCCATATACCACCCACTAGACTGTTTATATCCTGATGTATCAAAATATATCGGGTCATCTGTAGCGATTCCCGACCAAGCATTACCCCAACCCTCTCCAAAAGCTACCCTTATATCTAAAGCTTCACCAGGGCTATGAGAACCTCCAATATTATCAGCTCTTGAGAATTGGTCTTCAAAGTAGTGACCCCACTCATGAATAATAATATGATTATCATATTCATCTGTATCGCTATTAGCATCACCTAAAATCCAAAGTCCTCTCTCTCCATCATAATTTGAGGTTATTATCTGTCCACTATTAACATCACCTGATGCAGCTACATTATTAATAGACCAATTAACAGTAAGTTGAGGAAATTTTGCCTCTATGTCTGCTTCTCTTACTCTGCTCATTGCTTGATAGATACTATCTAATATGGCAAAAGGTGCAGCAATTCTAGGTTTTGTATAATCTTCTCCAGTCCAACCAGAAGAGGCGTGTAGATTTCTAATACTCTTTTTTGTTCCACTATTATGATACTCTCCATCAATAACATATAATGCTTTATTATTTGTATTATCTACAACACTAACATCCCAATAATCTTTTTTATACATTCTAGCATAAGCTCTAATCTTAATTACACTATTAATAGGAACAATCAATCTATATTTTCCTCTTTTATCTGTAGAAGTTGTAGCTAATATTTTGCCTGTGGTATCAATGGCTTTTACTAAGATATCTCTAGCAGGAGATTTTTTAGTATGTTTATAATCAAGTTTTGCTATCCCCCCATATTCAATAGCCACAGGAACTCTATCATAAGTAATTTTTCCTAAAATCTCTACTTTATCTTTATCAATAGTAGCATGTTGAGAACAGCTTATAAAAAATAATAGAGGCAATATATATAAAATCCTTTTCCACATAACAAAACCTTTCTTAAGTATTAATATAAGCATAGCAGATTATTGAAAAAAAATCTATACTTTTTTTTTATTCTTTTCTGTTAAGTGTAACATTTAATATTAGTTTTTTTTAATATTATAAATCATTTATTTAGTAACTCTTAGCTAAAATTCTCGTAATTATGAGATAGTAAGGTAAAAAAAATGGATAGTCGTGTAAAAATATATAGACCTATACCAATTGATGAAGAGATTAAATTTAGTAAAAAAAAGTTTATTGTAAGTAAAACAGATATAAATGGCATTATCACATTTGTAAATAAGAATTTTTGTGATATCTCTGGATATAGTGAAAATGAACTTGTTGGAGTTCCCCATAATATAATAAGACACCCTGATATGCCAAGAGCTATATTTTTCTTAATATGGAATAGTCTTCTAAGAGGAGAACCTGTATCTGGTGTAATTAAAAATTTAGCTAAAAGTGGAAAATATTACTGGGTTATTGCAGATTTTGATATTAAAAAAAATAAAAATGGAAATATAAAATCATTTACAGCATTTAGAAGAGCAGCTCCACAACATGTTATTGATGAGGTAGAGGAGCTATATGATACTATGTTAAATATAGAAAAGAGAAGAGGTATGGAGGGTTCACTCTCTTATCTTGAATCATATTTAGAAGAGAAAGGTATGAATTATGAGGAGTTTTTAAATGACCTTATCACACCAAAGGGGTTTTTAGCTAAATTGATTGCAAGATTTAAAAGTATGTTTGGATAGAGTGAGTGTAACTAAATAGATATAAAATAAAATAGTTAATATTATTTTTTTATTTATAAAGATAGTTTTATAATAAAATATTATCATAATCTAAACTAGTTTTTATAAAAGGGTATAATAATGAAAAAATCAATACTTCTTATCTTAGGTATAACGGGTAATATATTTGCTTCAGAATTTGATTATGGAATTGGAACATTCTCTATGAAGGGTGGATTTATAGGATTAGATGGAAGTATAGATACAGATGTTTCAACATTTAGTCTATCAAATAGACATAATAATATTTTAGGAAATTTTTTTTATAGTTATGATTTAACTTGGTATAAATCAGATACCATGAAACAGGTACAAAAAAGATATAACTCATATGCATCTCAAGCTAATAATTTTTTAATGAATAATGGTGTACCAAATATAACTATTCCATCTATGAAGCATGAATTGGAGGGGTTAGATGTAAATATTAGATTAGGTTATGATATTATTCATAAAAATCAAGATAACTTTTTAGGTACAGGTCTTGTAGTTGGTCTCTCTACACCTTGGATTGACGATATGGTTAATATATTAAAAAATAATAAATCTTCAGGAAATAGTGGATTAGATTTATATAAAAAGAGTAAAACAGATATTAAAACATATAAAATAGGACCATCTCTCAATTTTCAAAAGTCAATTAATAAAAACATATCATTTTATGGTTTAGCAAGTTATGCATATCAAACTGGAAATATAAAAAATAAATATGCAAAAGCTGATTATTCAGTTGATGGAACTTTTCAAGAGTATAATTTTGGCTTATATTTTACACCCTTTACATCAACTTTTAAGTGGGGATTTTTAACCCTTAATCCTAGAATATATGCTACCATAGGATATAAATACTCTAAATGGGATGTAGATAAGATGAGCATAAATCTTACAGGTCATGAATTTAATTCAGATATGATGAAATCATTAGGAAGTAAATTTGGTATGGATAGCTCTGTTGGTTATTTTGGAGTTGGGTACTCATTTTAAATATTAAATTCTCTTTAAATTTTCTTCAATTTATCCCCGTCTTAAAGTTAGGGGTTTTATTGATTTTTTTTAATACATTTCCTATAAATAGGACTCTTCTATATAACTCTACACAATTTATACACAATTTTTATGTAAATTTTTGAAAAATACAGCTTATTTGTTTTTTAATAAAAATATTTTTTAAGGGAAATTTATAAATGAGAAAAATCAAGAAAATTTCTCTTGCATTGGCTATTATACCTATTATTCAGACTGGTTGTATGCAAGAGAATAGCTCCAAGATTACTCCTTCGAAGCAGATAGATAAAAATATAACTCTTAACTCAGATAATAATAGTAGTGGTGATAAAAACCTAACTAAAATTGTTGAAGCTTATAATATTATCTCAAATAACTCTAACTCTACAATAGTCTCTCCATACTATGAAGTTGAAGTGGATGAAAATAGTATTCAAAATGATAATGTAATAACAACTATTACTTATAAGGAGAATAATACTACTTCTGAATATAGTGATAATAGTGAATTAGCAACTTTAATTGATTATGAAAATCCAAATATTGAAGATAATAATAGTGAAGATTTAGTAGTAGCAGATAATTGGATTAATCTAAGTAAAGAAGATGAAATTATAGAGACTGCAAAAAATTTTCTTGGTACAAAATATGTATGGGCAGCAAATGGGCCAAATGCTTTTGACTGTTCTGGTTTTACAAAGTATGTATTTAAAGAAAATGGGATAACACTACCAAGATACTCTGGTCACCAAGCTAAAGTGGGAATAAAAGTATCTTTTGATGAGTTACAAAAAGGGGATTTAGTATTTTTTGATACAGAACATAAATTTAGAGGAAAAGTAAACCATGTAGGTATATATATTGGAGACCATAAATTTATACATGCATCTTCAGCAAAGAAAAAAGTAATAATTACATCTTTTGATGCAAAACCATTTTATAAAAATAGATTTTTAAGGGGAGAGAGAGTAATTAACTCTAGTAGCACTTACGCATCAATATAGAAATATTATAAATATATATGAATTTTTACTGAAAAATATAATATAATCTATATATTATTTTAATATATAGGTAATATTTATGTTTTTTAAATCAACTTTTTCTACTATCCTATTATTCTTAATTCTATATGGTTGTAAAGAAAATAATCTTAAATTAGAAAAGAATATAACAGTTAAAAAATAACGCAAAAAATCACAAAATATTAAGTTTAATTATGTTATAATTTATTTGTGAAATCGACAACACAATTAGCAAAAAAGTATGGGGTTTCATCTCAGACAATTCGGAATTGGATTAAATCTGGAAAACTCTATGCTCCGAAAAAAACTATAGGTGGTCATTTTCGTATTCAAGAAAAAGCTGAAAGAAGGTTTATCTATGCAAGGGTTAGTTCAAAAAAACAAGATACAAGTATTAAAAAACAACTTGAACTCTTATCTAAAAAATACCCAGAACATGAACAACTGTTTGATATTGCCTCAGCTTTCAATTTTCAACGAAAAGGACTTAAAACCATATTGGAATCAGCAATGTCAGGCTCTTCAGTCGAAGTTGTGGTTACCACACAAGACCGTCTCGCAAGAAGTGGAATTGAACCCATCAGATGGATTATCGAATTACACGGTGGAAGAGTTATCTCATTGGAAGAAGAGACTAAAACCGAAAAGTTTGATACAAAAGAGCTTATCGGTTTCATTACCAGCTTCTGCAATTCCTACTATGGTAAAAGGTCGGCAAAAAGACGAAAAAGTAATAGCATCAAAAAAGATTAGATTTTATCCTAAAAATAGTGAAGCATATCATCAAGCATTAATACTCTATCGTAGAGCCTACAATTTAGCTGTTGCTATATATTTAAAAAATGAACATATTGGAGAGGATGGAAAATTCAGAAATTTAAGACCAGAGATAAAAGAACAATGTAAACAAGAGCAAGAGGAAAAAGGGGCTATTTATAATTCAATTATTGTTGATAATGGTGTACTTTAAGCTCTGACAACATTTAAAGCCGTTATGGCTAAAAATAAGAAGTTAAAGGGTTCAAAATCGAGATTTACTTCACTTAAATTTAAAAGTAGAAAAGGCAGAAAACACTCATTTTCAATGGATAGAATGCCAAAAGGATTAAATCCTGCTATTAAAGCTTTAGGAAAAATTCATTTAACAGAGTCTATCCCACAAGAAGCAATCAATAAATCATGTATCATAACTTATGACAAGGGAAGATGGTTTATTCAGGTTCAACAACATATAAAAATCAATGCCGAAATCCAAGGCGATGTAAAATGTATAGCGATTGACCCTGGAGTTAGAACTTTTGCAACTTGTTATAGTGATAGAAAGGTTATTATTGCTGGATATGATTTTGCTAAAGAGAAACTTCTCCCTCTAATGAAAAAGGTAGATAGACTACTATCAAAAAGAAAACTTATTGAAAATACAAAAAAAATTGAAGAGAAGTGGTATCAGGAAAAAATTAGAGGAATTAATAGAAAAATAGATAGATTAAAATCTAAAAAAGATGATTTACTACTAGATTTGCACAATCGTTTAGCTTTTGATTTAGTTCAAAAATATGATGTTATCTTTCTTCCTACTTTTGAGACCAAAAAAATGTCAAAAAAACAAGCAAGAAGAATCCGAAGAAGAACAACAAGAGAGATGTTGTCTCTTGGTCATTATGAATTTAAACTTAGAATTAAATGGTATGCAAAAAAATATGGAAAACATGTTGTTGATTGCAATGAAAGCTATACTTCTAAAACATGTTCATGGAGTGGAGAGATTGATAATAAACTTGGTGGTAAAAAAATTATAAAAGATAATAATTTTATTGTTGATAGAGATGTCAATGGAGCAAGAGGAATTTTACTTAAACAATTAACTAAGGTAGCTTAGACCTTAATCATGACCTTAATCTTTGTGATTTTGGCGATTTCAACTAAGAGCTAGTATAGAACCATCTAGCAATATTATGGAAGAATATATACCTATAAAGAATAATTTAACAAAAGTACAACAATATATTATAAAAGTACATAATGAGAAAAGAAGTATATATTTTAATGACTCCCAATTAAAATATAGTCTAAAATTAGAAAGAGATGCACAAAATTATGCAGATATCTTAGCATCAACAGGAGAATTTAAACATGACCCAACTAATCATCAAAATAATTATGGTGAAAATTTATACGCCTTTAGTAAGGATAAACCTTTAACCATAGATGATGCTATGCCTCACTGGTTTGATGATGAAGAGCCACACTATCACTATGAAGATGGAAGTTGTGATATAGGGTATCAATGTGGACACTATACACAAGTTATTTGGCAAAATACAAAAGAGGTTGGGTGTGCTACATCTCAGTATCAAATAGGTAGATTTAAAAATGGATATATCTATGTTTGTAAATATTATAAAACAGGAAATATTTTGCTTAATGGAAAAAAATTAAAACCATACTGTTCAAATTAGGATATGAGTGATATATATTTAAAAGATGTTCCAACATCTCTATCTATTGCTGGTAAAAAATTTAATATAGAACTTATATCTGAAGATAGAGTTAATTGTATTAGAGATAATAACTATAACTCATATATTGAATTTAATTCTAACTTAACAAAAGCGTACATTCCTAATTTTCAAATTTTTAATAATGGAGAGTATAAAAATAGTTTAGAGTTTGATAATATATATATTGATGGTACTAAAATTATACTAAAAGGCATAAATAAGAATATAACAGATAGTAGATATAAAAACAGAGAAATATATATGAATATAAAGATATTGGGAGAAAATAGTAATTATTACTCTGCTAATATTGAATGGAATGGCTTAGATGCTAATTTAAAAGAGTATTCACGAAATATGAAAGTAAAATTAATAAAAATATTTTTTATATAAAACAGTTATAAAATATTTTTTTAATTTATTTTTTTTATATTTTATGCTATATATAACTTTTTTTAGGTTATAATTTCTCAACTTATACACAAATAATTGCTACTATATTGTCAAATGAAATAAAAAGGATAAACTATGAGTCATATTTTTATAATTACAATACCACTTATTAAAACTTTACTTTATCTAATAATCGAAAACTTATTAATTATAACTATATTAGGTGGTTTTTTTTTAACTCTTTTTATATATTATATATATAGTAGTATTAATCGAAGAGAGAGCCTAAATATTATTAAAGATAATAATATTATATATTTTAATTTAAGTGATGATGAACTCTTCTCTATTAAAATAGATGATAATGAGACTCTATCAGATGCACTACTTAATGCAATTAAAAAAGAGTTTAATAGTATAAAAGATATTGTAGATAGAGTAGATTTTATAAATTTTAGAGATGATAAATTATATAGAGAGTTAAATAAATTTATTCAAGAAAATATAGACTAATGTTCTTAATATCATTTTAGATAAAATCCTTATAAACTTATTGAATTAGTGGGATTAAAATTGATAACATTAGATATAGAACGAGTAGAGATGGTGAAGAAAATTGAAAAGAAGTTCAAACTTCATCCTAATATTAAAAGAGCATTTTTAGAAGTTGATAGGAAATCTTTTGTCTCAAAGGGTTTAGAACATATTGCTTATCAACTTGATGCTCTCCCTATAAAACAAAATCAATGGATTTCATCACCACTAACAGTAGCTAAGATGACACAATATCTCAATTTAGATGGAGTTGATTCTGTTTTAGAGATAGGTTGTGGAAGTGGTTATCAGGCTGTAATTTTATCTAAATTGTGTAGAAGAGTATTTACAATAGAAAGAATTGCCTCACTTCTTAGAGAGGCTAAAAAGAGATTTAGAAGAGCAAAAATAAATAATATCTTTACCCGTTTTGATGATGGACAGAGAGGCTGGAGAGAGTTTGCTCCTTATGAGAGAATACTATTCTCTGCAAGTGCAAAAAAAATTCCTATAGTTATATTTGACCAATTAGCAGAAGGAGGAATTTTATTAGCTCCAATAGATATTAATGGAGAGCAAATTATTACAAAATTTTCTAAAAGAGATGGAAAAATTATATCTTCTACAATTGAACCTTGTCGATTTGTCCCTATTATAGATGGTAGAGTCAAGTAACTACTCTTTTTATATTATTTGATAGTTGAGTTAAAATTTCATAAGATATAGTATTCATCTCTTTTGCAATTTTATTTGCATTATTAAATATTAATATTTCATCTTCTCTTGACTCTAAAGATATGTAATCCATAGATACTCTACCTAAAATTGGAAGAGTATCTATATAAATATTAAAATCATTTGACCTTATCCAACCATCACCATAACCTAAATTATAGGTTGAGACTATCATATCTCTAGGTGCTATATATTCTCCTCCATAACCTAATCTTTGAGCTTTTTTGACTCTTCTTGTAGAGACTCTATTAGCCCATAGAGATAGAACAGGTTTTAGCTCTATTTTATTATATACATCTGGTAACTCATTATATCCATAAGCACCAATTCCTAAACGGATTAAATCTTGATTTCTACAATTTAATCTTAATGCAGATGCTGAGTTATATGAGTGAAATCTAATATCTTTAAATCCTAAAAATTTTACTCTATTTTTTACTAAATTAAATATCTTATCTTGCCAAAAAAGTTCACTACTAAGCTCATCAGCAGAGCGATTATGACTCATAACTCCCTTTAAATTTAAATCTCTATCTTTTATAAGCTCTAAAGCTATATCTAGTTCATCTAAAGATATACCATTACGATGCATTCCTGTATCTATCTTAAGCTCAACTATTGAACCTAGTTTGGCTCTTTTTATATCATCTAAACTATTTAAAGCAAATGAGTATTTACTGTTTACAACTGCTCTATCTCCTAAAATAAGTATATGTTTGAAATATTTATCTATACTTTTAGCTTCACGAATATCCCTTACTACTGCTTGAGTTAATCCAAATTCATAAGATAATTTTGCCATAATCTTCAATCCATGTCCATAAGCATTATCTTTTAAGACAATGGCTATCTTATCTTTTGAACCTACTCTTTTTACAAATTGATTAAGATTATAAAAAAAATTATCTCTATCTATTTTTATGAATGCCATATCTTAAATTATCTATCTAAAGCTACGATACTATTAAGCCTATTTAAATAGAAATCTCTATTTCTATAACCAACTATAGTATCTATTATCTTTCCATTATAAGGATTAATAATAAATACACTAGGTGTACCTGTTATTCCAATATTACTAGGATAGTAGTCATTATTTCTATCTACTATAACGGGGATATAGTTTTGTATTAATTTTCTACTTACATCTGTATCTTGAAGTACCTTATCTATAAGCTTTTCACACCATGGACAATACTGCTCTGTAACTATTAAAAATATATATTTCTTATTCTCTTTTGCATCTTTTAACGCACTATCATAATCTTTATTAAATTTAATATGAATAATACTATTATCTTCTCTCTCTATATTTTGATTAGTAGTTTCTTGTTGAGGTGAAGTTATATTATAATCGTCCCAAAGATTTATTAGCTTATCTCCATTTGCTAAATATGTAAATATTATTATAAATATTATAAAAATTATCTTTTTCAAAGGTTGCTCCTAATATTTAATATATTAATATGATAACCAAAAAAAGTGTATAATTTGATTTAATAAGGAGAATAAATGAGACTTTTTCCAGCTGAATGGCATAAACAAAGAGCCATACTTATGGCATTTCCACATGAAAACACGGATTGGAAACACTATTTAACAGAAGCATTAACACCATTTATTAGAATAGCACAAGCCATAGCCTATAGCCAACCTGTATATATTTTATGTAAAAATAGAAAAGAGATAGCATCACTGTTCTGCTCCACTAGGAATATGAGTTTTATTGAGATACCTACTAATGATACATGGGTTAGAGATTACGGATATATATCTATTATTGAAAAGGGAGAGGTTAAGTTATTAGATTTTAAATTTAATGGTTGGGGTGGAAAATTTGAGGCAACACTTGATAATATGGTAAATAGAACTATACATAAAAAAGGATATTTAGGAACTACACCATTAGAGATTATAGATAATTTTGTACTAGAAGGTGGTTCTATTGATAGTGATGGAGAGGGGACAATCTTAACTACTACTAGATGTCTATGTAATCCAAATAGAAATGGAAAACTTACTAAAAAAGAGATTGAAAATAGACTTAAAAGATATTTAGGGATAAAAAGAGTTTTATGGTTAAATCATGGTTATTTAGCAGGAGATGATACAGATGGACATATTGATATGATTGCTAGGTTTGTATCAAAAGATACTATATTTTATATTGAGTGTCTTGATAAAAATGATGAACACTATATTGAGTTAAAAATGATGAAAGAAGAACTAAAAAAGTTTAGAACTTTTGATAACAAACCATATAATCTAGTCCCCCTACCAATGCCTACAGCTAGATTTGATAAGCAAAATAACCGTTTACCAGCTACTTATGCAAATTTTCTAATAACTAATAAGGCATTAATATATCCAACATATTCTGTAAAAGAAGACAGAATTATCCATAAAATTTTTACTAAATTCTTTCCAGAAAAAGAGATAATTCCTGTAGAGTGTGGAAGACTGATTATTCAAGGGGGAAGTCTCCACTGCTCTACAATGCAAATTATATAATATATAAGATTAGAAAAAGTTTAAATATGTTATTTTTTGCCACCAAAATTTTGTGTCCAATAGATACCATACTCACTATTAGGATTTACAACAATAGCAACACCAACTTCTTTATAGTCAGGGTTCATAATATTAGCACAATGCTCTGGACTATTCAGAAGTGCTGTCATAACCTCTTTTAGACTACTCTGTCCACCTGCAATATTTTCTCCTACTATATGATAGTCTATATATCCATTTGCTTCAATTCTCTCATAAAATAGACTTCTTTTATTATTATTACTTCCTGTAGCATCATATTTAGTTCCAGAGCCTAAATGATCGAAAGTATTACTATTTGCTAAATCACTACTATGCTCATAAGCTGAAGCATATAATTCACTATTCCATCTTAAAGGTTTTGCTATATCTCTTAATCCTACTCCATCATGACAATCTCTAGGTTCACTTCTAGCTCTATTTATAGCCTTTAATATTTCTGATTTTGAAGGTTTAATAAAATTCATTAAATTATTATTTGAAGTTGTAACTTCCATCTCTTGACCACACCCAATAAATATAGCTATTAAATATAATCCAAATATAATTTTTTTAAACATAATAAATCCTTTTTTGTTATCTTTTATTAAAAGTATATCAAAAAATAACTTAAAATATTATTTAATATAATAAAATATATAAAAATATTTATATTCTATTTATAATAAAAATGTTAAAATAAATAATGAAAATAGCACTAATCCAACAGAAATTTTATGAAACTAAAAAAAAGACAGTAAAAGAGACAGTTAAATATATCAAAGAAGCATCTAAAAGTGGAGCAAAATTAGTAATACTCCAAGAGCTTCATCAAAGCGAATATTTTTGCCAAAGTGAAGATACTAAATTTTTTAAATATGCTTCATCTTTTAAGGAAGATATACAATTTTGGGCAGATATTGCAAAAAAAAATAGTGTAGTTTTAGTTACATCTCTGTTTGAGAAGAGAACTGCAGGAGTATATCACAATACAGCAGTAGTCTTTGATAGTGATGGTACTCTTAGAGGAAAATATAGAAAAATGCACATTCCAGATGACCCAGCTTTTTATGAAAAGTTCTATTTTACAGAGGGGGATTTAGGATTTGAGCCAATAGATACATCTATTGGAAAATTAGGTGTTCTAATCTGTTGGGATCAATGGTTTCCAGAGGCATCAAGATTAATGGCATTGAAAGGAGCTAAAATACTTATATATCCAACTGCTATTGGTTGGTTTGAGAGTGATAGCAGAAGAGAGAAAGATAGGCAGTTAGATAGTTGGATAACAATTCAGCGTTCACATGCCATTGCAAATGGTCTATTTGTAGCATCTTGTAATCGTGTAGGATTTGAAATAGATAGGAGTGGAGTAGGAGAAGGGATAAACTTTTGGGGGAATAGTTTCATTTGTGACCCACAAGGAGAAATTATATCTAAAGCTAACTCTAAAGATGAATTAATTTTATATGCTAATATAGATATGGATAGAGTTGAAGAGGTTAGAGATATTTGGCCTTTTTTTAGAGATAGGCGAATATGTAGCTATGGTGATTTATTAAAAAGATATTGTGATTAGATTTTAAATAATATCTGATAGAATTTCACTACTAAAAAAAGGTTGATAGATGAGAGTTGTTACAGGTGTAGTAGGGAATGATATTCATGTAGTAGCCAATAGGTTAATTGAAATTTCTCTAAAAGAGAGAGGATTTGAGGTATTTAATTTGGGAGTAAATACCTATCTTGAAGAGTTTATAGATGCAGTAATCGAGACAGATGCTAATGTTCTACTTATATCTTCACTAAATGGAGAGGCTGAAGGATGGAGTAGAGATTTACTCTTTTTAAAAAGTAGATTTGATTTAGATGGAGTACTATTTGTTATTGGTGGTAATCTTAGTGTAGGAGAGGCAAAAGAGGAGGAGATTATTCCTAAATATAAAGCTTATGGTTACGATTTAGTTTTTCATCAAGTCGATTTAAATGTTGGTCTTGATATTATTGAAGATACTCTTAAGGGAAAAAGATAGTGTTTCAGACAGAGAGAAGAATTATTACAAATAACCCATATACAGATAGTTTTGATTTTGATGAGATAAGAGATTTTATTAGCAAAGCTAGTAAAAATCTATTTATATCACATAAGTTTAAAAATAGCAATAAAATCTTAGTTCAACCAAGAGGTGGATTTCCAACTTATGAAAAGGTATTTAAACTCTATGAGGAGTTTACTAAAGCCGGAGTTGATATTTTGCCATTAACCATAGATAGTAATACAAGATTAAATGATTATGAGATGGCAAAAAAAATGTTAATACTATCTGAAGAGAGTGATGAAAATATGTTAAATGGATATCCATTAATTACTCATGGCTATAGAACTACTAGAGAAATGGTAACACACTTTGATACTCCAATAAGTCTAAGACATGGAACACCAGATGCAAGATTACTTATAGAAGTTGCTTTAGCCTCTGGGATATTTGAGATAGAGGGTGGTCCAATTACATATTTACTTCCATACTCAAAAAATTTTCCATTAGATAAGGCATTTTTATATTGGAAATATGTAGAGAAAGTCTGTGCAGACTACTCAAAATTAAATGAACCAATAAATAGAGAGTCTTTTGGTCCACTTACTGCTACACTTCAACCTCCTGCTATTGTAATAGTTATCCAACTATTAGAGATGTTACTCTCCTTAGAAGAGGGTGTTAAATCTTTTTCTGTTAGCTTCTCTCAAACAGGCTCTATGTTACAAGATATAGTTAGCTCTAATGTCATAAAAAAATTAGCAAGGAAATATGCTAATATGTTTGGATATAGTGATGCTAAAATCCATCTAGTATATCATCAATGGATGGGTGCATTTCCTAGAGATAAAGAGTTTTCAGATTCACTAATTAATACATCCACCGTTATTGCTTCTTTAGTTAGAGCTGATAAGATTATCACTAAAACAAGAGATGAGGCGTTTGGTATCCCTACTCCTGAAGTTAATGCAAGAGCTGTTAGTAATACACAATATACTCTAAATATACTAAAAGGATTACCTAATATTAGTGATGAAGAGGAGGAGGAGAACTTAACAGAGATGGTAGATGATATTATGGAGGCTGTTTTTAATGATCCTGCAGATACACTCTGGAGACAAGTTTTTAACTCCATAAAAAATGGTATAATAGATATTCCATTCTCTCCACATATAATAAATAGTGGAGAGGCAATTACAGTTAGAGATAAAAACTACAATATACGGTTTTACAAAAGGGGGAATATTCCAATTAGCGATAGATGTTTAGATTATGAGAAGTCAAAAATAGATTTGGGTGGTATGAGTTTAGTTGAAAATATTATTCATGATATTGGGATTATGTTATAATCTTAAGGAAAATATAATTTAGATAGGAAAAGTAATGTTTGGTAGAGATAATCATGATGGCAAAGAGAATTATAAGAGAGATAGAGAAGATAGATTAGAACATATTGAAAATCTAAATCGCAAAGCACAAGATGAGTTTAATGACTCATTTTTTAATAGAAGTGATAAATTTGATGATTTTCATAGAAATAATAATAACTATATTCATGAAGATGAACAGTTTACTTACCATAGCGAAGAGGATAATAAAAAGGAAAATAGTAATAAGATTATACTATCAACAGTAGCCATTGGAGTTTTAGGTTTTTTAGGATATTTAGGATTTAATCACTCTAATAACACAACAAATCAAACCCCAAAAGCTTGTGTTGAACAGAAAAGTGAAGATAATAATAATGATGTAAAATCTGCTGAGAGATTAGCAATATCCCAAAAAATTATTAGTTCTCAAAATATGGAATTATTAAAAAAAGAACCTATTCCTACTAGAACTCCAGAGCCAATAATTACACCTAATGCAGAAAATAAAATAGTAACATCTAAAATTAGACCGAATTCCAAAGAGAATGTTAAAAATATAGAGTCTAGCAATTATCATGGAGATAAGATAGAACATAAAAATGAAAGTAGAGTTGTAGGAGATAGAAAAGCAGAAACCAGAAAAGTTAAAAAACCTCAATATCGAGTAATAACAGTTAAAAAAGGGGACACATTAGCCTCTCTTGCAGAAAAATATTATGGAAATCCTATGGATTTTAAAAGAATTATAAGGGCTAATAGAGATATAAAAAATTCTCACTCTCACCTTCATCTTGGACAAAAAGTTATTATACCAATTATAACTCATAGTAACAATGCAAGATTAGTTAGAGTAAGAAAAGGTGATACACTATACTCTATTGCAAAAAGATATTATGGTAGTAGTAAAAAATATCAAAAAATTATAGATGCAAACTATAAAATAAAAAATATTCACACACCATTGCATGTTGGAGAGGTAATTCGTGTCCCAAAATAGTAATAGACTAGAGATAGATATAGGAAGTACCTATTTTAAAATAGGTACTAATGGTAAAACAAATCAATATTTTAGAGATTTTACTACTAATATATATAATGATGTAAAAAATAAGTGTGGAGAGATTATATCTAAATATAAAAAGAATGATATTTTTATATGTAGCTCTGCAAATGGTGGACTAAGTACCCTTATTATTGGGATTAGTTCACTATTTAGTATTAAATATGCTACTAATATAGCATTTAATTCTGGTATTAATATTATAGATACACTTCTCTATTCTAAGATAGATGAAGCAATTCCACCTAAAGAGATAATTGATGTTGTGATTATTGCTGGAGGAATTGAGAGGGTTAAATCTAAATTTGACAATAGACTATTAGAGTATTTAAAAGAAGTTAAGTATTCTAATATTGTATATGTTGGAAACGGTACAGATAGAGAATTTTTAAAATCTAATATAGATAATCTAGTAATCTTAGAAAATATTATAGATAATAGACTTCAAATTAGAGAAGATGAACTAAAAGAGTATCTAACAAATCTATATCAGAATGATATCGTAGGTAAAGAGGAGATAAAAAAGCTATATAGTATTACTTCTAATCAAATATACTCAACTCCATATATTGTAAATAGGTCTCTTCCCAAATTAAGGAGTTTATATGATGTAGCAGACCCATTTTTAGTCATAGATATTGGAGGAGCAACTACAGATATTCACTATAGTACAGATTTAGTAGTAAACAAAAATATTTTAACAAGTAGTAGTTATGATAGATTAGTTTTTAAAAAACTTGGAGTATATAAATCAAGAGAGAGTTTAGTATTTGGTGCTAAAAATAATGAGTTTGTATATGAGCTTCTTGATTATCTTATGGTAAATGAAAATATTTTAGAAGAAGATACCCTAAAAGCTACTACCATTTTAATGCAATTAGCTATCTTTTTAGTTTTATATCAAGTATCAAAAAATAGCAATGATTATATATCATTAAAATTAGATATTTTAAATAGCATAGTAGTAACAGGTGGAGTCTCAAAAGTATTAAGTCAAGATGATATAGATAAAATAGTTAGATTTTTTTATAAAAAGATACTCCATTTTGATACAATCCCTGCGATTATTATAGATAGAGAATATAAGATTTGGACTTTAGGAATGAAAGAGGTACATAGTGTCTAATGTAAGAGAGTTACTAGAGATAGCAACCAAAGAGTTACCAGATAAGATTGCATTGGTTGAGAATGAGAAGAGATATAGTTATAGAGAGCTTTTAGAAAAAGTTAATCAGTTAGCAAACTACTTTAATCAGTTAGATTTAAAAAAGGGTGCAAGAATTGGAATATACTCAAATAAGAGTTCAGAGCAGGTTATTGCAATATTGGCAATTCTATCTACTAACTATGTAATTGTTCCAATTACAAGATTTTTAAAGCCTAATCAGATAGAGTATATTATTAATGATGCATCAATCTCAGTAATCATTACAGATAAAACAAAAATAGAGAATGTCAAAGCAGTTGATTTTAAAGGTAAAGTAGTAACTTATGAGCCACTAGATGATGAATTAGTATCTTTTAGAGAGATATATAAATGTTTTAACTCTAAATATAGTGCAAATATACATGGACACCATAGTGCAGTTATAACATATAGTTTTGGTAGTGATGGAAAGCAGAAAGGTATTATTATTAGCCATAGAAACTTAATAGATGGAGCTAAGATAGTATCTAAATATCTTGATTTAAGAGAAAATGATATTATCTCTGGACTTCTCTCATTTAATCTTGATTATGGATTAAATCAGATATTCTGCTCTCTATATAAAAAGGCTACTCTAGCAGTCCATAAGTTTATCTTACCTAGTAGCTTTTTTGCTCATCTTATACGAGATAAGGTTACTATATTAGCTCTAATGCCTGTATATATTGCTAAGATGTTTAATGAAGAGCCTCATAAACTACCAATAGCTAAACAGTTAGATGGAGTAAGAGTTATTACCTCATCAGGTGGAAATATAACCCAAGATATGATAAAAAAGATAGATAACTACTTTAAAAAAGTTAAGTTCTACTCAATGCACGGATTAACAGAGGCATTTCGCTCTACATATCTTGAACCATCTCAAATTCATATACGACCAACTTCTATTGGAAAAGCTGTACCTGATGTAGAGGTCTATATTATTGATGAAAATGGTTTAGAGTGTAGAGATTTTGAGATTGGAGAGCTTATACATAGAGGAGCTGGTATATATAAAGGGTATTGGAATAGCCCCGAAGAGACTAAAAAGAGATTTAAAAATATCTCTATCTTAAATAAGGTGATAGACTTAAGTAACCAAAACTCAAATGAGATAGTTGTTCAGTCTGGAGATTTTGTATATAGAGACAAAGAGGGGTATATCTATTTTGTAGATAGAAAAGATGATATGATCAAGACAAATGGATATAGAGTAAGCCCTAAAGAGATAGAAAGTGTTGTAGAGAAGATTTTTAAAGATATAGATAGATGTGCTGTATTTAGTATTCCAAATGAAGAGATAGAAGAGGAAATTGTATTAGTATATAGTGCTAAAAATAAAATCCCTAAAAACAGGATATTATTTGAGTTAAAAAGATATTTAGCTACATATATGATACCAACTATTTTTATATATAAAAAAGAGCTTCCTCTAAAGGCATCTCATGATGAAGTGGTAGATAAAAAAACATTAAGAGATGAGGTATTAAAAATAGTTTTATCAATAAATTAGCATTTTTACACACATATATATATGTTTCAAAAAAAAAAATATTTTTTTTTAATTTTAAGCTATTTAAGAGTAAAATAGTCTTAATTAAATTTTAAAAGGATTAAAAAAGTGACAGGAATACCACAACCAGCATTTTATATTTTTAAATGTCAACAATCAGCACCTCCAGGTATGCCAAAACCTAGTTGTGTTAGTCAAAATAACCCAGAGTCTCAACAGCTTATGCAACATCTATCTCAAAAGTTAATGATGAAAGGTATTATTGCAACAGCTACGCCAATTCAGACTTCATGTCTAAATAGATGTCAACAAGGACCAGTTATACTTGTAGAACCAGGTCACACAATGTATGTAAATCTTAATAAAGAGAAGATAGATAGAATTATAGATGAGCATATTATAGGTGGAAAGGTTGTAGATGAGTATGTTATTGATGAGAGTATGTGGGGAGAACCAATTCCTCCTGCATCAATGGCAAGATAATATTTTAAGAGGCAACTATTTTTTGCCTCTACTCTCTTTCTCCTCAATTCCACTCATACCAAATCGTCTAGCTAACTCTTGTTTAATTCTATCTGGTGATATATCTCTATATCCAAGTCCAACTAAGGTGTGATATGTTAAATCTGCTACCTCATATATTACTTGATTATCGCTCTCACTCTCTATTGCAGTAGCAACCTCATCAGCCTCTTCTCTTATCTTGCTAAGCATTAAATCTCTATCATTTAATAGTTTTTTTGTCCAAGATTTAATATTTTTTTTACTATTTTTTCTCTCCATTATAGTATGATATAGAGTATCTACTACACCATATATAACATTAGTATCTACTTTTTTATCTAAAATCACTCTATCTTCTAAAATAGAAGTAAAAAAGCAACTCTCTCTTCCTGTATGACATGCTACACCATTCTGTTTAACTTTTAAGATAATAGTATCTGCATCACAATCAATAAGTATATCTTTTATCTCTTGAGTGTGGTTAGAGCTTTCGCCCTTTTTCCATAATCTCTTTTTACTTCTACTATAGTAGTGGGCATAACCACTCTTTAGAGTTAAGTTATAAGCCTTTTCATTCATATAAGCTAACATTAATACTTGATTACTCTTATAATCCTGTGCTATTGCAGGGATTAGAGGATTTTTTTTCCAATTAATTTGCATCTGTTGCCATACTTTCTATCTGTTGTTTAACTGTTAATGATTTTTGTGATTTCTCTTTTGCATCTATCCAAATATTTGGTACCGCTCCTCCTGGAGTCAAGAATATTTGAGCATCTCTATTAACTTTTAGTGCTTCATTAAATTTAGCTTGAGTCTTAATCTGCTCTAATTGAATAAGTTCAGGCGTTAAAGATTCTGATATTAATTTATTTGCTTTTGCTTGAGAGATAGCCTCTATTCTAATCTTATCTGCTTGACCTTGTGCTACAATTCTATTTTTCTCAGCTTCACCTTTTGCAATCTCAGCTTTCATTAGTGCTAACTCTTTTGCCTTCTCTTTTTTCTGCTCTGCAATAGTCACCTCTTGCTTTGCTGCTTGTACCTCTTCTATTTTTGCTTTAATCTTAGGAGGCAATACAATATTTCTAAGCTCTACTGAAGCTAGTATTACAGGTTGTCCCTCTAATGAGTTTACTTTCTCTCTAACTTTTGTCTGAATTGCACTTGCTATCTCATTTCTCATCTCTGGAAGTTTCTCTGCTGGATATTGTCCAACCACATCTCTTACAACCTCTCTAACTTTTGAGTTAATAATCTTCTCTTCCCAACTTGAACCCCAAGTCTCTATAGTTTTTGGTGCGGACTCTGCTCTTAAGCTATATTGAACTGCTATATCAATACTAACGGTAAGTCCTCTTTGGTCAAGAACTTGAATTGCAGGATTTCTTCTAAGTCCCCCTTCAAAACTATCTTTTGATAGAGCAGAGGAGTAGTTATCTCCAATAGTACTCTTATGTGTATCACTATATGTAATTAATCTAATTCTAGTATTAACAGGTATAATTCTCTCTAAAATTGGAATATAGAAATGGAGTCCTGCTCCTAATGGTTTCTCTTCAAATTTACCAGTCCTAACTTTAATTCCTACCTCACCAGAATTAATAATAGTAAATGGTTTTAAAAATATAATTCCTACTAAAATAGCTAAAGCTAAAAATATAAGTTGTGGAACTGTTTTTCTATCACCTCTATTTTCATTATTATTTGATAATTTTTTTAAATTGGAATTATTATCATCTACACTTCTATTTGGTTGTTTCTTTTTAAAATAGTCATTCATATCTGCTGGCATAAAATTTCCTTAATTAATGTATGTTAAATATTTAATGTAATTAGTATTTTTTCCAGTTACTACATCAAAATATGCTGATTGAAGTATCTTAGTAATTTTTCCTTTAACACCAACTCCGATAACCCTTGCATCAACCTCTCTAATAGGGGTAAGTTCAGCTGCAGTTCCTGTTAGAAATGCCTCATCTGCAATATAAATCTCTTCTCTTGTTATTCGTCTTCTAATAACCTCTATACCCATATCATTAGCTAAATCTATAATTGTCTGTTGAGTAATGGATTCTAATGTATTATCAGTAGGAGGAGATATAAGTTTTCCATCTCTCACCATAAAAAAACATGCTCCACTAGCTTCTGCTATATAACCTTGGTCATCTCTAAGTAAAGCTTCATCATAACCTGCCTCTACTGCTTCATATTTTGCCATTTGAGAGTTAAGATAGTTAGCTACTGCTTTTGCTTTTCCCATACTTGATGTGTTTGGAGTTCTTGTAAATGAGCTTATTTTTAATCTAATGCCTTTCTCAAGTCCCTCTTCACCTAAATATGCACCCCACTCCCAAGCAGATACTGCAACCTCAACAGGTGCATCTTTATGATAGAGTCCCATAATACCATAACCTAAATATACCAATGGGCGAATATAAGCTCCATTAAACAGTTTATTTTTTCTAAGTAATTCTACTTGTACTTGGTTTAACTCTTCTAAAGTGTATGGTACAGTTATGAGTGTCATTTTTGATGAGTTTAGCAATCTTTGTGTATGCTCATTTAGTTTAAATATAGCACATCTTCCATCAACTGTTTTATATGCTTTTGTTCCTTCAATTGCTCCATTTCCATAGTGTAGTGTATGTGTTAATACATGAACTTTAGCATCATCCCAAGGAATAAATTTTCCGTTCATCCATATATATTTTGATTTATTCATATTTAGTTGCTCCATGCAAAAATTAATTGCTGATTTTAACTAAATTAGGGTTAAAAAGAGACACTATTAATTTTTATAATAAAAAAAAGTATCTATATATTAATATTTAAAAAAAAAATAGATATATTATATATAAAATATTTTAAAGGAATTAATATGATTAGAAAAGAATTTTTAATAGCACTATCTCTATCAGCACTACTTTTAGGTGGTTGTGTTGATTCATCAACAGGTGCATCAGCTAGAGCAGATATGGAGGGGGAAAAAGCTAATAAGACAGAAGTAAAAAAGGAAGCTCCTAAAGCAGAAGAGAAAAAAGTAGAAGTTCCAAAAAAAGATGCGGCTAAAACTCCAGCTACAGAGAAGAAAGCAGAAGCTCCAAAACAAGAGGAGGCTAAAGCTACAACAACAGAGGAGAAAAAAACAGAAGAACCTAAAAGTAGTGTAAATACCACTGCTTGTGCAGGTTGTCATGGTGCAAACTTCGAGAAAAAGGCTATGGGAGTATCTAAAATAGTAAAAGATTTACCAAAGGATGAAATTGTAAAAGCACTTAAAGGGTACAAAGCAGGTACATTTGGTGGTTCAATGAAAGCTATTATGAAGGCACAGGCTTCTGCACTTGATGATGCTACAATAGAAGCAATAGCAAATAAAATTGGTAAATAATACCAAAAAAAGGAGGTATTAATACCTCTTTTTTAAATGTTTAACTTATTTCTAACATTCTAGTTAATGCTAAGTTTGCATACTTAATAGTATTTTCATCTACAAATATCTCATTAATTGGACTATTATCTTCTATTGACTTTAAAGTTAAATATAAATCTTTTAGGGTAGTCTCATTCATAGTAGGACACTCTGGTTTTGTAGAAGATAGTACAAAAGTATTTCCATTTGGACGCATTCTATTTACTAGATTATATTCTGTTCCAACTGCTACCTTTTGATTGGGGTTAAGCTCATTTACATATTTAATAAGTTGTGAGGTAGAACCTGTAAAATCAGATGCCTCTACAATTTTAGGGTCACACTCTGGGTGTACTGCAATCAATATATCAGGGTATCTTTCTCTATAGAATTTAATATCATCAAGAGTAAATAGTTGATGAACTGAACAGAAACCATTAAAACAGATAATATCAGCCTCTTTAGGGTCACACTCACCCTCTCCAATTACACAAGATTTTAATCCCATAGAGTTTGCAAAATTCTGCCCTAAACATTTATCTGGAACAAATAGTATCTTTTTCCCACTCTCTAAACCTTTCTCTATTATCTTATAGGCATTAGATGAGGTACAGACCATTCCTCCCATCTCTCCAACTTTTGCTTTTACTGTTGCATCACTGTTTATATATGTAATTGGTAAAATATCCTCTTTTGGGATACCTCTTTTCACCATATAGTTAACACTATCTTCAAAATAGCTACTATCTATCATTCTAGCCATGGCACAACATGCAACTTTTGGCATTAAAACTCTCTTTTCTGGTGCAATAACCTTTACACTCTGTCCCATAAATCCAACACCACAAAAGACAACCCATGGATTATCATCGGCTTTACATTTTCTAGCTAACTCTAAACTATCACCCGTAATATCTGCCATCTCAAAGACTTCATCTCTTTGATAAAAGTGTCCAACAACAGTAACTGGTAATTTATCTTTTAATCTCCTAATCTCTATTTTATAATCTATACTCAAACTATTCACCTATTTTTTAATCTAAAAATAACATATTTTTATTTAAGATTATCTAATTAGATGAAAAGCTCTCTAAATTGACTAAATTTAAAAAAATATCTTTAAAATATTATTATATTTTAATTATTAATAATTTTAATATTATATTTTATTAATAAAACATTCTAAATTTTATTTCTAGGGTCTAATACTAATTGTATTCTATCCGAAAATAGATTAGCAGATAGAACTAAAACAGACATAAAGATAAAAGCTGAAAATAGAGACCACCAAACCATTGGCTCTCTTGCCATCTCCAATCTTGCCTGATTTATCATATTTCCCCAACTATACATAGTTGGGTCAACTCCAACTCCAACATAAGATAATACAGCTTCTGCTAAAACCAATCCACTAAAATCTAAGACTACTGATATGAGAATAATATGCATAAGATTAGGGATAATATGTTTTCTAATAATATTAAAATTACTAACTCCAAAGGCTTTTGACGCTTTTACAAAATCTATCTGTGATATTTTTAGAGTCTCTGCTCGTAATAGTCTGCAAAGCCCTGTCCATGAGGTTACACCTAATATAACTACTAAAAAGAGTAGTCTTAAATCTGACCTCTCTAGCGTTGATTGAAACCAATCTGGGTGGTTATCTAATATAACTTGAACAATAAGTACAGTAGCACTAATTAGAAGTACACTTGGAATTGAGTTTAGAGTTGTATAGATATATTGAATTATATCATCAATCCACCCTCTAAAAAATCCAGCACTTACACCTAAAGCTATTGAGATTGGTAACATTACTAGAGTTGTTAATACTCCTATCAGTACACCTGTTCTAATACTCTTTAGAGTCTCATATAAGACATCTCCTCCAACTTTATCAGTTCCCAATACATGGTAGCTAAAACTCATAATATACAGCCAACTAAATAGAACTATCAATATAGTTAGAGTTATATATCCAGTTATCCATGGGATTTCACTCTCTCTACCTCTTCTTTTTCTATAACGGATATGTATATATATTAAAAATAGACTAACTATTAGTCCAATAGATATAGCTTTTATACTATCTATAACCATATTTCCACTATGGACATATTTTAAATCTCTATAAATCTGTTTTGTCTCTCCATTAATAACAGCTATATCTTTAGAGTACTCTTTAAGAGCAAATGGAGCAGAGTATGTTCTCTCTCTATTTTTAATTCTATGTTCAAATGCCATATCTAATAGACTAACAACTCTATGTTGATTTTTTACTCTAAAGTGAATAGAATCAATTAGAGCAAAAGAGAAATAGAATAGAAGAATTATTGCAGAAGTTAGTGCAATTGGAGATTTAAAGATAGCTCTCCACTGCTCTTTAGCTCTTGATGAGCGAGATACTATATATCCCCATAAGATTATTGCAAAGAGCAAGAGCCAGACCATTATATCTGTCCATAGTAGAGTTATATTTATCATTTAAAACTATCCTAATTTTACACGAGGGTCAAATATGGTATAGGATATATCTGTAAGAATTAGTCCAATTATGTATAGAAATGAGCCTAAAAAAACCATAGCTTTAACAATAGCAAAATCTTGTGCTTTAATAGCATCTATAGTGTAACTTCCAAGCCCTGGTATGCCAAAAAATGACTCCATAATAAGACTTCCCATAAAAAGAGTAGGGATAATTACAACTACACCTGTTAAGATAGGTAACATTCCATTTGGTAGAAGATGTTTAAATAATATAGATATTTCAGATAAACCTTTAGCTCTTGCTGTTCTTATATAATCCTTGTTTATCTCTTCTAAGAATATGCTTCTATACCATCTAACACTAGAGCCAATTCCACTAAATACACCTATTATAATTGGAAGAATTACAAATTTAATAGCTCCAAATCCATTTTCATAACCAGATATTGGAACTAAATGCCACATTTTTGAAAATAGTACTTGACCTGCAATAATATAAAAGAGTCCAGAGATAGACATAATAATAACAGCTATTATCATCATAGTAGTATCTAAAATAGTTCCTCTAAATAGGATAATTAGAAGTGCTAGAGAGATATTTGTAACTAATCCAATAATAAATGTGGGTAGTGCAATAGCTAAACTAGGATACATTCTATCTTTAATATCCTCTTTTATATCTCTATTGTTATCTGAATATCCAAAATCAAAACTAAATAGTTTAAGTGACTCTTTAACAAAGAGAGTATCTGTTATTTTGGATATACCTTTGGCTTTATCATTTAAAAAAAGAGGTTTATTATATCCTTTTTTCTCTTTCCAAGCCTCTATCATTTGAGGAGTTACTTGTTTTGCTCCTAATTGACTTCTTGCCATATCATCAGGACTATTTACCATAAAAAATAGTATAAATGTTATTAAATTTACACCTATTAATATGGGAATTGCATATAGTACCCTCTTTATTATATATAATAACATCTATTAAATATTATATACTAGGTACATTTCCTGAATCATTTGCGTACTCATATACAAAATCATATATATGAGGAAGACTTTTACTATCTACACCATGTCCATGGCATATCTTTTTTATCTCATCATTTAATTTACCAGCATCATAAATCTCTTCCCACTGGTCTTGAGAGTGTTTTCCTGCAAAGCTACTACCTGAAATTCCACATTTAACTTTTAATTTTTTAGTATATATCTTTTGACCTTTTGCTACATCTGAAAATAGTTGAGTAGAGATTATACCCAAACTTAATACTATAGATATAGTTATTTTAAGTAGATTTTTCACTCTGTTATCCTTTTTATTATCATCTAATATTATAGATTTTAATTGTGTATTCATCGTGACTAAATTGAATGAATATCTACTAAAGTAGTGTTCCAGCTCTTAATTTTTTATTGCCTATAATGTCTATCTCATATGGATTAGTAAAAATTTTTCTCTTATATGCTTCAACTCCATATCTTCCAATCATTCCAGCATTATCTGAACAGAACTCAAGTGGAACTGTATGTAGAGTTTTATTAAATTCCATACAGAGTTCTCTATATGCACTTTGAATATATTGATTTGCTCCAGCTCCACCAACAATAGCAAAATCTTTTATATTTGAGTTTTTAAAAATCTTTTTGCTCTTTTGAATAAGATGTAGTGTAACAGCTTTTTGAAAAGATGCAGATATATCAGCTTTATCCCTTCTACTTATTTTAGATGCTCCACCAAGCTCCTCTATCTTTAATCTAACAGCATTTTTAAGTCCTGATAGAGAGAAGGCTATCTTTTTAGACTCTTTTAGGGGTATAGGAAAGTTAAATCTATCTTCATCTCCCTCTTTTGCTAATTTTTCAACTATTGGTCCACCAGGATATCCTAGTCCCATCATTTTAGATACCTTATCAAAACTCTCACCCACACTATCATCTAAACTTGTAGCTAATATTTTCATATTATAAAAACTATTTACCTCAACTATTTGAGTGTGTCCTCCAGAGATTAAAAGGACTAATATTGGCATTATCTCTTTTTTTTCAATAAATAGTGAATATATATGCCCTTTTAAATGATTAACTGCAATTAGAGGAATATTTTGAATAATAGAGATAGTTTTTGCCATGGCAATTCCTTCTAAAAGTGTTACTCCTAACCCAGGTTGATTTGTAACAGCTACCGCTTTTAAATTTTTTAAATATGGTTTTGTATCTTCTAATATATTTGGTAGATCTATAGCATGAAGTCTTGATGCTAATTCGGGAACAACACCCCCATAGGAAGCGTGTTTGAGTTCTTGTGAGATTTTTTTGTGAAAAAGTAATTTATTTGTTTTAATACTTGTAATTGCGATTGAGCTATCGTCACAACTAGACTCTATACTTAATATCATCTTGTTCCCTTTATCTTCTTAAACTCTTTTAGATATTATAACTATTAAAACTTAAGTTCATAAAATTTGGGTCTAAATAACCAAATTTTGACGCCTCTCCTCTTAACTTCAATATATCCATCTTAGGGTCTATATTTTGTGGGCATACAGCACTACACTCTCCACATAGAGTACAGTCCCAAATCCCATTAGATTGGATATTATCTATAGTAGATTTAATACTATTCTCTCTAGTGTCTAAAATATATCTATATGCTTTTGTAAGTGCAAATGGGCCAATAAAATTAGGATTAACCTCCAACACAGGACAAGCAGAGTAGCAAGAGCTACACAATATACAGTCACTCTGTCTCTCTGTTAACTCTACATCTTTGGGCGTAACTTCTACCTCTCTATACTCTTTTAACCATGCAGTAGAATTTTTTAATCTATCTTTTTCAACTCTCTCTACCTTTAAATCTTTGAGGACTTTGTGATATTTTAATGGTTCAATCTTATCTCCACTCTTAATCTTAGTACTACAAGCTAAAGCCTCTCTACCATTAATTCTAACAGCACATGCACCACACACCCCAGAACGGCAATTAGACTCAAAAGTTAATGATTGGTCTTGATAACTCTTAATATGATATAGTGCTTTTAATAGAGTAACACTCTTAAAAGGAACTCTATATCTCTTCTCTTTAATAAATATCTCCACTACTTAACTCCTCTAAATTGACTTTTGATTTCACCATTTTCTCTCCAAAATAGAAAATTACCTAAATATCTACTATCCTCTTTAGGATACCCTATTTTATAGTGAGCACCTCTACTCTCATCTCTCTTAATTGCTGATTTTACAATAATCTCTCCAATATCTAATAGATTTAGAAATTGTAAAAAGTCTATTAGATTGCTATTATGCTCTCTACTCTTATCAACTATACCAATATCATTAATTGATAACTTCATATCTTCTATTTTATCTAAAAGTAGATTTAGTTGACTATTCTCTCTCTTAATCCCAGCATACTTATAGAACTTTTCACCTAAGTTAGCCTCTAGTTGATAGAAGTTTTTACTAAAAGAGTCTCTATTAAATATAGACTCTATATACTCTGTATCTCTCTTTAGATGTATATCTGAGACAGAATAGTCTCTTAAATCTTTAGATAGCTCTTTAGCTACAAATCTACCTAAACTAATAATCTCTAATAGGGAATTTCCACCTAAACGGTTAGCTCCATGTATCTTAGCATTACTACACTCACCAATAGCATAGCAGTTCTTTAATCCATTTACTTCAAGATTTGAGTTTACATCAATTCCACCCATTGTATAGTGTGCTACAGGTTTGATTGGTATAAGTTCATCTGCTGGGTCTATCCCCTCATGGATTTTAGATAGATGAACCTCTTGAGGCATAAGTTTTAAAAGTTTCTCTCTTCCTAAGTGACGCAAATCTAAAAAGACATCTTGATGTAGAGTATGTATCTGATTATATATAGCTCTTGCTACAACATCTCTTGGTAGTAACTCATCTATAAATCTTTCACCTTTAGAGTTAACTAAATATCCACCCTCACCTCTAGCACTCTCACTTATTAAGATAGATGAGTGTTTTAGTGCTGTTGGGTGAAATTGGATAAACTCCATATCAGAGACTTTTCCTCCTGCTCTAAGAACAGAAGCTATCCCATCTCCTGTTGAATTTGTTGCATTTGTAGTATAATTTTTATATATTGCTCCATATCCACCTGTAGCAATAACTATCTTTTTAGCTAAAATCTGTTCAACTTCTCCAGTTTTAATATTAAAAAAAGTTGCCCCTTTTACTATCTTATCCTCTACAATAAGATTTAATAGAAAATAGTCATCTTCTATCTGGATATTTTCTCTAAGACAACTATCATATAGAGTATGTAAAATCTTTAAACCTGTATAATCTTGTGCATAACATGCTCTCTTGCTAGAAGCACCCCCAAGTCCTCTTTGAGCTATCTTATTATCTTTAGTTCTATTAAAAGGGACACCTAATCTATCTAACCACTCTATTGTATCTGGTCCATTTTGACAAACTCTTTTTATCATATTAATATCACATAATCCATGGGCTGATTTCATAGTATCTTTAATATGAAGTTCAATACTATCAGGAGTAATATTTCCTAATGCAGAGTTTATTCCCCCTTGTGCCATTGTTGTTTGTGATGAGGTAGCATGATTTTTACCAACAATTAAAACCTCCAAATCTTGTTCTTTTGCAGATAGTCCAGCAGTTAGTCCTGCTCCACCTGAACCTATAATTAGAACATCTATCATATATACTCCATTATATTTTTAGTAAAATTATAATAAAAAAACTTTGATTTTGATTTTTTTGAAGATATTTTAGCATTTTCTCTCTATTTGGGTATGGGAGGGAGGATTAGAGAGTTTTTTATATCTTATTCAATTCTATTGCTAAAATATCGTATAAACAGAATATATATTATGTTAATTTCAAAAGGAGGTTATGAGTCTAAAGCCTTATAAATATATTCTGTTGGTGTAAGTATATCATATAAAATCTAAATTAACAATAGTTTTATATAAAAAAATTAATTTTTTTTTAATATTTTAATTAAGATTAGAGTTAATCCCATTATTAATAACTCTTCTACCCCATAAAAAATGTTTTTTATAAAATATTTTTTTATCAAAACTTGTAATTACAACTTTTTGTTTACCAGAACTTGCATGTATAAATTTACCATTTTCAAGATATATCCCAACATGATTTACTCTGCCTCTATTTACTCTACTTGTATCAAAAAAGACCATATCACCCTTTTTAAGTTCATTAAAAGTAACTAGTTTACCTACTTTAGCTTGATTTCTTGATACTCGTGGGAGATTAATACCAACACTTCTATATACCTTTTGTGTAAATCCAGAACAGTCAAAACAGTTAGGACCTGTTGCTCCCCAAACATATGGTTTACCTAAAAGTTTTTTTGCTTTAAGTTCTATGCTTCTACTTAGTAAATTATGACTATTATTAATAATCCAAGAGAGTTTCTTATATCGATTTTCTCTATATTTTTTAAGATTAAATGACGATACAACTTGTTTAATCATATTTTTATCATTAACAATAGGTGTTAAAGTTCTATTTGTAATACTATTAATTTTATCTAATGATAGATTAGTAATAATAATAAGAACTATTAGTAACTGTAAAATAACCACGATAGATAGTATTTTTTTAAATATATTCATCCCTTTTACCACAATTTAAAATATTTTTTCGTAATAATAATTAAAAAATCTTAATATAGAGTTAATTATCATATATATATGATATTAAGCTAAAATCTATATAATCACTAAAATAATAAATAAGATTATAAAATAATGATATATTAAAAATTAAAAATGGAGAGGATTATAGATGATAATTAGAAAACTATTTAAATTTGAAAATGCCCATATTGTAAGGGGATGTAGTACTATTAAATGTAGTCAAAATATTCATGGACACTCATATAAAGTAGAGGTTTTACTAGAGTCTCACTATTTAGATAATGGACAGATGGTTTATGATTTTGGATTAACTAAACTATATATAAAAGAGATTATAGATGGATTTGACCATGCTATTACTCTATGGAGTGGAGATAAACAAAAGTATATAGAAGATATGAAAAGACATTCATCAAGATGGATAGAACTTCCAGTTAGTCCATCAGCAGAGCAGTTTAGTAGAGTTCTTTTCCTTTTAATTGAGAGAATTTTGGAGTGTACTACTATGGTAAATGGTGAAAAAGAGGTTAAATTAAATAGTATTATAGTTCATGAGACAGATACAGGATATGCACAAGGTTTTAGAGAGGATGCCCATAGTCAATTTATGGGTGAGATAAAATTTAAAGATATTATTTTTTCTCAAGAGATACAAAATAGCTGGAGTGATAAAAACTTTTGGAGTAAATTATTAAATAGAGAAAAAATAATTAATCCTAAAACAGTATTATAAACATATAATTTTTATAATTCTTGTTGTATAATCCCATATAAATTTTTCAAAAGGATAGAAATGAATAGATTAACAGTAGTATCAGTAGTTGCCACATCACTACTACTTATTGGTTGTGGACAGAACAAACAGGCAGACACAACCACAAAAACAACACCTGCAAAAACTGAAGTTACAAGCACTCCATCAAAAAGTCAGAGTGTTGCAGAAAAAGCTACAAAAGCTGTTGAAGCAGTAAAAGAGAGTGCATCATCTGCAGTTGCGAAGACGGCAGAGATAGCAAAAGAGGCGACTAAAGAAGCTAAAGCAAAAGCTACAAAAGCTGTTGAGGCTACAAAAGAGATGGCAACAAAAGCAGTAGAAAAAGGAAAAGAGGTAGTTGCTAAGGCTACATCAACTTCATCAAAAGCTCCAGCTCAATTTGCTAAATGTGCAGGGTGTCATGGTAAAGATGGTAAAATGAAAGCTCTTGGTAAATCAGAAATTATTGCAGGGCAATCCAAAGCTGATTTAGTTAAAAAAATTCATGAGTATAAAGCGGGTACAAGAAATGTTGCTGGTATGGGTGGTCTTATGAAAGGTCAAGTAGCAGGACTTAGCGATGCAGATATTGATGCAATTGCTACTTATGTATCAGGCTTAAAAAAATAGTTTTTATTAGAAGAGTAGAGCTTAATGCTCCTCTTCTAACATTTGACGCATCATATTTTTTGTAAAATATAGAAATTTTTCAAAAAGCTCACTATGATATTTATCTTTATGATAAATCATTAAAAAATCTCTTTTACATTCAAAATTTTTTAACCTCACTCTCATAAGTTTATTATTTCTAATCTCATTTTTTACAGCTATCTTAGAGATACATGTAATACATTTATGGTTCATTAGTAGAGATTTAATAGATTCAGTATGTCCTAACTCCAAAAATATATTGATGTGGTCAACTTTATCTTTAATATAGTCCAAAAATACCTCTCTAGTACCAGAACCTTTCTCTCTTAAAACCCACTTTTTATCTTGTATAGTATCTATAAAAAGTTCTCTATTTAATGAAGTATCTGTTGTTACAACGATTAATTCATCAACTCCAATAATCTCTTTTATAATTTCTGGGTCATGTACTATTCCCTCAATAAAACCTACATCTATCTTACCATTTTTTAATAGCTCTACTATCTGTTGAGTATTACCTTCTTTTAATTCAATTTTTACATCTGGATAACTATTCATATAGTTACATATTATTGGTGGCATAAGATAATCAACAATAGTAGTGCTAGCCCCAACTCTAACCATACCTTTATTGAGCGTATTTTTAAACTCATACTCAATATCATTTAATCTTTTAATAATAGGAGCAATCTCTTTTTTAAAAGAACGCCCCATTTCATTAAGTATTAATTTTTTATTTATTCTATCAAAAAGAGGATTTCCTAAGATATTCTCAAGCTCTTTAATTGACATTGATATTGCAGATTGACTAAGTCCCATACTTTTTGCTACATTAGTAAGGTGTCCTTCTCTAACAACATTTAAAAATATCTCCATTTGACGCAATGTTAATTTCATTATTATTATCCCAATTTTTTATTTCTCTATTATATCAAAATAATAATCTATTATTTAACATATCATCAAAAAAACTGTTTATACCCTCTTTTTTTTACGTTTAAGTGGATATTTTTCATTCCTAACTAAAATAGTATTATTACCTATTTTTTTAATTTGAGCAAATCGTTTTCTATAGAAAATAACTTTTTTTCTTAGTTTTCTATACTCTTTACCTTTTAATCTATTTGTTATCTCCTGATGTCTTTTTACTCTTACATATCTTGCTGGATTTATCGCCTTTCCATATCTATACATTCCAAAATGTAAGTGAGGACCTGTACTTCTTCCTGTACTTCCAACATATCCTATAACTGTACCCTGTTTAACTCTACTTCCAACTCTTAAACCTCTTTTATATCTACTCATATGAGCATATAGACTTTTTAATCCATTTTTATGCTGAATTATAATACACTTTCCATATCCACCTTTTCTACCTCTTTTAATAATTCTACCATTAGCTGTTGCTCTAATAGGTGTTCCTCTACATGCTGCATAATCAACTCCTAAGTGAGCTTTATATCTATGTAAGATAGGATGAAATCTTCTTCTAGTAAATCCTGATGAGATTATACAACGATTAATAGGTCTTACATATGGTATAGAGGTTTTTTTAACAGTTCTATACTCTTTTCCTAAAGAGTCATAATATCTTCCATCATCTGCTAAATAACTATAGTATTTTTTTCCATTAATAGTTATTAATGAAGCTAATAGTTTAGGGCTACTAATAGCTTTTCCTTTTCTTATTTTCTGTTCATAAAAGAGCTTTACAATATCTCCTCTTTTCATCTTATTTAGATTAAGAGTTTTATATGCTCTTTTTAATGAATTAACAAGAACTCTACTATGAGTTTTTCTATATAACTCTTTATAGACAGATTTTTTTATCTTAAGATAAATAGAATTTCTTACAACCTTATAAGGTATTGGGTCAAGAGAGATTTTTGCTCTGTTTTTGTCTTTTTTTACTATTTTAACTTGAAGTTCATCGGTTATAGGTATTAGTATAGTTTTTTCTCTTCTATTTTTAGTCACAATATAACTCTGTCCTGTTCTTATCTCCTCTAATAACTCTTTATCATCACCATCAAGTTCATAATACAATTTACTAGATATACCATTATCTCTTAGAAAAGATAAAAAGGTTGTACCTTTTTTCCAGTGATATGTTTTTGAAAAAAGCTCTATTGTAAAAGCTAAAAGCATAATAGAAATTAGAAAAAATCTCCTCATTTTTGTCCACCTTATATTTAGATTTGGATTAATATTACATATTCTATAGCTTTATCTTAAAAATATCTATAAAATATTTATATTATTTATTTTTATTAATTGTTTTTTAAATTTATTTTAATTTTATTTTAACCTCTTGATAACAGGCACTGTTACCTTCATCACTAATAATAGGGGGAGTTAAAAAGTTAACTCCAAATGAATTATTGTATATTAAGACAGTATCTTTTCTCATATCTTGGCAATTTTTTACTATAAATTCATACTCTCCCCATTTTGAATATGCCAATACTCTATCTCCATTATTAAAACCCAAACTAGGGTGAAGAGTAATCTTATTATCTCTTTTAAATTGAGAGTTTAAGGAATTATTTGTTTTTGGAGTAACTAACCAATATTCATCAATAATTTTTTTCTCTTTTCTTTTTTTTCTAGCTCTAGTTAATCTCTTATTATTCTCAAACTCATCTTCAAAATCATCAATAAACTCAAATTCATCATCTCCATTTTTACCAAACCCATTGCTATATGGAATATTTTGATATGCAGGAGATATATAATAACCGTTCTCTTCTTGACACTGATTTAACCATATATCTATATACTCATTTTCACTTTTTAAGTTACCAAGATTTAATTTTTTAAAGAGAGTAAATACAAACTCATATTCAGATATTCCAAAGTCTATATCTATAATCTTTTTCATTGGAGCTACTATATGATGAGCATAACTTAATCTTACATCATCCTTTTCAAAAAAATTTTTAGCTGGGATTATAATATCTGCTATATCTGATGTCTCATTTTCATATAATCCAAAATAGATAACTTTTTTACTCTTTTTTAACTCCTCAATAACCCTAGAAGAGTTTGGCATAGATGCCACAGGATTTCCCCCTTGTATTAAAATTGTATCAAAATCTGAAAAGTTAGTTATAGCTTTTTGTACCTTTTTGCCACCTATCTCAAATGGATTATTAAATCCAAGTTTTGAATTACCTATAAATGCAACGCCACAACCCTCTTTTCCAAATAGTCCAAGAGTTGAAGCTAGAGAATCAATAGCATGAAGTACATAATTTCCTATTGAGTATTTCTGTACTCCATTTCCAACTAAAAATACTACCTTTTTATTTAAAATATAATCTAATAACTCACCCATAATTGATAAGTCAACTCCAATATATTCTAATATTGCCTTTATTCTAAATCCTCTAGTAAAATCATAAAAATCATCATAGTCTGATGTAAATTTATCTAAAAATTCTCTATCCTCATGGTCTCCCATAAGTATAAATCGTGCTAATATAGTAGCTAGATAAAAATCGCTTTTTGGTGCTATCTGTAAAAATAGATTAGCTCTCTTTGCAATATCTGTTTTAATTGGGTCTATTACTATAATTTTTTTTCCCTCAATATATGGCATAAGGTGAGAAGCTGTAACTGTAATATTTTTGCCCCACACTACAACAACTTCAGATTTTTTAATCTGTTCTGGTGGTAATATTCTATTTACTCCTCTACCTGCAATAATACCTGCATCTCCTGCTCCATCACATAGAGAACCTTTTGTAGTTGTACCATTAATCTCTTTAAATAATAGATTAGTAATTTCCTGCATAACTCCAAAATTACCTGAACCTCTCCATAAAAGGGAGTTACTATTTAGAGATAGGCTAACCTCCTCTAAAGCTTCATCTAATGAAACCTCTTTTCCATTTATCTTGGCTTTTTTTATTCTCTCTTCTTGCCATATATATCTATTAATAAGAGAACATAATGCCCCATTACTCATGGGGTGTTTCCTATCTGCTTTAATTTTAGGAAAAGAGTTCCTATCTATTTCAATGCCACAGGCATCAGGACAATCTAATCCACATGCTGTTTTTATCACTATTTTAACCTTATTCTTAATTTTTTTTTAAATAGTAAATATTATAACATAGAAAAATTATTATATAGATTTAATTCAATCTGCTATAATTTCTTAAAAATTAAATATTTAAGGATTATATATGTCAACTTATATATTTGGACATACTACACCAGATAGTGACTCTATTATTGGAGCTATTTCTCTATCCTATCTTAAAAATCAGTTAGGAGAAGATACAACTCCAACAAGACAAGGTGAAATTAACCCAGAGACTCAATTTATATTAGATAGATTTAGATTTAAAGCACCAGAGTTAAAAACAACTTATGCAAAAGAGAGTGTATATCTAATAGATTTTATGGAGCGTTCACAAAGTCCAAAGGATATTGATGAGGCTACTGTATTGGGGATTGTTGACCACCATAAATTGGGAGATTTAACAACTAACTCTCCACTAGAGATGTGGGTTAGACCTGTGGGGTGTTCAAATACTATTGTAAAACAGATGTTTGATTACTATGGAGTTGAAATCCCAAAAAATTTAGCTGGAATAATGATGTGTGCAATACTTAGTGATACAGTTATGTTTAAATCTCCAACATGTACTAAAGAGGATACAAAAGCTTGTAAAGAGTTAGCTAAGATTGCAGAAATAGAAGATTATAAATCTCTTGGAATGGAGATGTTTATTGTAAAATCAGATGTTCTCAATGCTACTACAGAGGAGCTAGTATTAAGAGATTTTAAAGATTTTAATATGGGGGGAGTTAAAATAGGAGTTGGACAGCTAGAAGTTGTTGACTTAAGTGTATTTGATAATATGAAAGATGATCTATTTAGTGCAATGAGAAAGATAAAAGATGAGGGAGATAGAGATACAGTTCTGCTTCTTCTAACTGATATTATGCAAGAGGGTTCTCAACTTTTAGTAGTTAGTGATAGTCTATCTAAAATAGAAAGAGCCTTTAATGTTAACTTAGATAATAGTGAAATTTGGCTTCCAAAGGTAATGAGTCGTAAAAAACAGATTATTCCATTTTTAGAACAACAATTTTAGGTAAATTTCAATACAATACTCTTTACTTTTTATAGTTTTTAAGTTATCCTACTATGGATAATTTAAAGAAGGGTATTTTATGAAAAATCACTATTTTCTATCACAACCACATCAGCCATTTTTTGTATTGGCTTTTAGTAATGCTATTTTATCTATGTTTGTGTTTGCTCTATTTTCAAAGAGTATTGTAACACCAACTCTTCTCATATCAAACTATCATGCTTATTCACTTATATATCTTATGTTTACACCTGCATTTTTAGCTTTTCTCTTTACAACCTTTCCTAGATTTTCAGGAACTTTACCAATAGAGAAGATTGTATATATGACAATAGTTATTCCATTTGCCATTGGTAGTCTGTTGTTTACACTCGGTTCTTTCACATTAAGTTCTATTTCGACTATGGCTATGATAATAACTCTTATTGGACATCTTCTAGCTATTAATATTCTTCGTAAGATTTATAAAAATTCTGTAATGAAAGATAATCATGATATATTTTGGATTTTAATCTCTATGGCTATGGGAGGAGTTTCACATCTACTTTTTATTATAGGTTATCTATTTGAGTCAAATTTTATTATAAATATATCAACACAGATAGCTATATATCTATATCTATTTATGGTTACATTCTCAGTTGCTCAAAGAATGGTACCATTTTTCTCTCGTGCAACAGGTGAGAAGGATTTAAATCTCATTAAGATAGTAGCTACACTACTAGGACTACATGTTATATTAGAGAGTATTGTCCCTCATCTCTCATTTATAATTGATTTTCTATTAGTATATATTATAGGAAATGAGCTATTAAATTGGGAACTCCCATTTCCAAATCAAAATCCTCTACTATGGATACTTCATCTTGCACTATTTTGGATACCTACAGCATTTCTATTTTCAGGGGTTAGCAATTTAATATCAATATTTACTAATGCTAATTTCCTATTTTTGGATATCCATGTATTGGTACTTGGATTTATACTAACTATACTTATAGGTTTTGGTACAAGAGTAACACTTGGTCACTCTGGAAATCAATTAATAGCTGATGAGTGGACAAAGATACTATTCTATTGGACTCAAGTAGTTGTTATTAGTAGAATTATTGTATCAATTTTATTTGCATTTAATTGGAATTTCCTCTTTTGGTTTGATATGACTATAACTGTTTGGCTTGTACTATTTGGTATATGGGCATTTAAGTTTTTTAGAGTTTTGATTTTTGGAAAAAAGTTAGATATTTGAAATTATCTAGCTTTTCTATTCTATTTTTTAAATCTATCTAGCCACCAAAGTATAGCAAATAGGAGTCCTGTTGTTCGTGCAATATCTTCATTGTATATAAACTCTCTTATCTCGTCTATAGGGACTTCAATAACTTCTATAAGTTCACTATCAATTCCACCACCACTACCAACTCTCATAGACTCATCAACTTCAACATAAAATATTGTCTGTTTAGAACCTGCAAATCCAACAGCACTATTTACTGAAGTTATCTTCTCTATAGAATTAATATCTACTAAATATCCACACTCCTCCATAATCTCTTCACTAGCTATCTCTTTTAGAGATAAGTCTTTATCAATAATTCCAGCACACATCTCAACAGTTAAGCCATTACCATTTTTCATATATACAGCAGGTCTAAACTGTTTTACTAATACAAAACTATTATGCTCTTTATGATAAATTAGAATAGCTACAGAGTCATGAGCTTTTACAACTTCCCATGTTTTAGATACTCCATTTTGTCTATAGTTTACTAAACTAGCCTGAATAAATTTAGGCTCTTTTAGTTGAGTTAATTTAAAATCTTCTATTATATTTTTCACTTTATTAACCTTATTTTTATAAAATCCTTCTATTTAATTAGCTCTTTATATACAAGCTCTAATTGACTCTCAAAGAGTCCACCTACTTGAATTATTTTAACTTCTCCTCTTTTATCAATACCAAGTAAAAAAGGTATAGAACCACCCCAACCTGCTTTAGCTTGAATATATGATATAAAATTCATACTATCATACCCCGCTATAACATTATAGTTAATATTTCTAAGCTCAATAAAATCTTTAAGCTCACTACTATTTAATCCTTGAACTTCAAGTGCAACTATTGCTAAATCTTTATGCTTTTTAGTTAACTCTATAAGTCTTGGTATCTCTCTTAGACAAGGAGGACATCTATATCCAAACATTATTAATAATATGGGTCTATTCTTAAACTCTTTAATCTCCAATCCATGTGGTATCTCTTTTAGATGAAGAGTTTTACCATCTACTGTCTCTAATGTAAATGTTATATCTTTTCTCTTGTTGATACTTTTTTTAGGGATATTTTTATCTATCGTTACAGATTTATTACTCTCATTATTATCACTATTCTTACTACCACATCCAGATATTAAAAATATCGTTAAAAATATTATTAATTGTCTAATCAGCATTTTTATCTCCTTTTTTTAAATTAGAAAAGATTATATATTATTTGGATAAAATAACACTTAAGGATTTGAAAATGGATATATATGAATATAGTGAACTATTAAAAACACTTAATATAAAGATAAAAAATATCAAAAATATTGTAAAGCCAGATAAAATTAGAGAGCGACTAAAAGAGATAGAGTTAATGCAACAAAAACCAGATTTTTGGAATAATACTAAAAATGCATCCAAAATATCTCAAGAGAAGATACAAAAGGAGAAACTCTTAGACAGATATATACAGGCTCAATCATCAGTTCAAGATGCAATAGAGTTTTTTGAGATAGCAAAAAATGAAAATGACCAAGAGTCACTAGAGATGATATTTGAAGATGCTAATAGTTTAGATGAGAGTATAAAAGCTTTAGAGATTACTATGATGTTGAGTGGAGAGCATGATAGTAATAATGCAATTATCTCTATTCATCCTGGAGCTGGTGGTACAGAGTCTCAAGATTGGGCTAGTATGTTATATAGAATGTATCTTAGATGGGCTGAGAGAAGAGGTTTTAATGTTGAAGAGTTAGATTATCAAGCAGGGGAAGAGGCAGGCATAAAAGATGTGAGTTTTATTATTAAGGGAGAAAATGCTTATGGTTATCTAAAAGTAGAAAATGGAATACATCGTTTAGTTCGTATCTCTCCTTTTGATTCAAATGCTAAAAGACATACATCTTTTTCATCCGTAATGGTCTCTCCAGAGATTGATGATGACATAGATATTGAGATAGAAGATAAAGATATACGAATAGATACATATAGAGCTAGTGGAGCAGGTGGCCAACATGTAAATAAAACTGAGAGTGCTATTAGAATTACCCATATTCCAACCAATATTGTAGTTCAGTGTCAAAATGATAGAAGTCAACATAAAAACAAAGCAACTGCTATGAAAATGTTAAAATCAAGACTATTTGAGTATGAACAGGAGAAGAGACAGGCTAAATTAGATGGAGTTCAAAAAAGTGATATTGGTTGGGGACATCAAATTCGCTCTTATGTTCTAGCACCATATCAACAGATAAAAGATAGTAGAAGTAATCAAACATTTTCAAATGTTAATGCTATTTTAGATGGAGATTTAGATAAACTACTAGAGAGTGTACTTATATCTCAAATATTATAAACTTTAAAAAACACTATTAAATATATATAAACATTGATTAATATCAAATATATCCTCTTTTAAAAAAAGTATAATATTAACAATTAAATTAAGAGGGTATAGTTGTGAAGTCTATTCTATTATCTACAATTCAAAAAAAATTTCCTTTAATACCAAGACCATTTGCAAAAATTGCAGATGAGTTAAATAGTGATGAAGAGACTATTATTAAAATTCTACAGGAGGAGAAAGATAAAAAAATTATTAGACAAATATCTCCTATTTTTGATACAAAAAGATTGGGATATAACTCATCGTTAGTCTCATTTAAAGTAAAATATGAAGATATAGATAGAGCTGTTCGTGCTATTAATGCACACCCTGGAGTATCTCATAACTATGAAAGAGAACACCCATTTAATATATGGTTTACTCTTGCAGTTCCACCAAATTCAAAGATTGGAATTAATCAAACAATAGAGATATTAGCAAGAGAAGCAAAAGCTATTGATTATATAATTTTGCCAACATTAAAGTTATTTAAAATAGCTGTAAGACTAAATATGACAAAAGATATTAAAAAAAAAGAGGAGGTAGTAAAACCTAAATTAAAAGATATTAAATTAACCCCTCTTCACTATAGAGTTATAAGAGAATCACAAAATGATATACCAATTATCAAAGAACCATTTAGAAATACTATAGATAGATTAGATATAAATTATGATGAGTTTTTTAATATACTAAATGAGTTAAAAGATGCAGGAGTTATGAGGAGATTTGCAGGAATATTAAATCATAGAAAAGCAGGATTTAATGCTAATGCAATGGTAGTTTGGGATATAGATGAAAAAAAGAGTGATGAGATAGGTAAAAAAGCTTCAGAGTTTTCTGCTGTTAGCCACTGCTATTTGCGTCCTAAATATCCAAATTGGCCATATAATCTATTTACTATGATACATGGAAAAACTCCCGAAGAGACAAATAGAACAATTAAAGAGATAGCATCAGAGATTGAACACTTCTCAAGACGACCACTATACTCTACAAGAGAGTTTAAAAAGGTTCGTATAAAATACTTTTCACCTAAATTTGAGGAGTGGGAAAACAAATATCTACAAAGAGCTATTTAGCTCTTTGTTAAAAACTATAACTAAGATTAGTAAATATCATATCACTATTTTTTATAGTATCAAAAAGTTTACTACCGCCAATATAATCAACCAAGCCAATATTAGCATTAATGCCATCACTAATATCATATTTAATCCAAGCTCTCTGAAATCCCCCCTCATTTAACTCTTTACCAAATAGTGAAATAAGATAGTTAGCATGGAGAGTAGAATTGATAAAGTCAGAACTTATACGAAAAGCCTGTTGATATTTATCTTTTTTAATTGGTCGAGGATTATTTCTTAAAATCTTATTATAATCATTTACTTTTCTAAGCGAAATATCATAAGAGATGTGTGTATCTGCAATACCATTATACTCTAAACCTATTAAACCATCAGTTCTATTAAAAGTTTTATCTTTTATAGCTGTATATTTTAACCCATTAAAATAAGCTAACTCTGTTTTAAAGAGCCATGAACCATTTAATATATTTAGAGCTGTACCAAACATCTTTACTCTATTATGATTTATCTTTCCATTTTTAAAATATCCTGTATCATCTCGTAGATTACTTGCATAGAAATTAATATCCCATCCTGAAAACTCTGCTCCAATACTCAAGGCAGGGGTAATATCACTATAACTCTTATCACTTGGTATAGAGTTTATAGATGGATTATAGGTTGAACCTGCTGGAGGATTTTTAGAAAATCTCTGTTCTATAACAGCAATAGGGGTAATTCTCCAATCTCTAATATAGTAATCAAATTTTACCATACCTACAGGAAGTCTTAAATCTTCAATATCTACCATACCTGGACGGCGATTATCAAGTGGATTTAATACATCTGTAATTCTAATTGTATCACTTCGTCCCCAAACTACCACCTGACGACCAATTTTCATATCTAATTTATTAGTTAAACTTCCCTCAATATAGGCATCAAAAAGTTTTACTTCACTCTCAAACTCATTTAATTCATCTTTAGAGTATTTTTCTCTTCCTCTAATACTATAGATAGCGTCATAATATGCCTTTGCATTAGTTTTTACCTTGAAACCATTATTAAATTTATGCTCATAGTCTAAAAATAGTGATGATTTTAGAGAGGATATACCATTGTGAGGAGTTTTATCATCATATGAGAGTGTTGCCTCCTCTGTCAATTTTCCTGTGAAGTCTTTAAAAGTTGGCTCTTTTTTTTTAATACTATTATTAACCTCTTTAATAGGTTCATTATCAAAACCCTCTAATGCTTCATCTATAGTTTCAGCATTTATTATATTAAAGCATAAAAGAGTTAATAGAGATACCCTTACCATATGGTGATGGGCGAATAACATTAAAGTCCCTTTTCTAATCTTCTTGTAGTAAAGACACTATCATCTATTGGTTTATTCAATTTAATATTATTAAAAGTTAAAATAGTTTTATGTATAGTTGATTTTCCCTTTTTAGTAGTCATAGTCATCTCATCTACAAGCCAAACTCCACTCTCTTTATGTATTTTCTTAAGGTCAAGATACTTCTTTTTGCTATTTCTCATAAAGTTAATAGCACGAACTACCATATAGTTATCTTTGCGTACAATAGCAATAGTCTTTATATAACCTGATTCATCAATTACTTCTTGATTTCTAGGAGTTGCTTCTATCATCCAAGCATCATGTCCTCTAACTTTAGTCTCTTTTAGAAGTTTAAAATCATAATCTTCTAAATCTCGGTCTGTCATATCAAAATATGAAAAGTCTGAACCCATAAAACTTGAACTCTTATCAGCTGATGGTATTCGTTTTACTTTTTTAAGTGCTGGTAGATATAACCACTGGTCATCATCTTTTGATGGGTCATCATAATCATAGGTTAAAAAAGCTGTATTCTTAACATCTGCTGGACTTTTAAAAAAGAGTATTTTATACTCATCTACCCCAAAATCTTTCTCATAAGATTTCAAATCTCTTTCTCTTTTATTTCCATTTTTATCAATAAGTATCATAAGCATATCTTGCTCTAATGTTTTTCCATCATCTCGTGCATCAACTTTCTCCATAATAGCTCTTGCCTTAGCATCATCTGCCATTAGATTAGTAGTAAGTAGAGTTGCTCCAATACCAAGTAAAAATAGTAATTTTTTTGTATTCATTTTTTATCCTTTCATTTTATTATTTATTATTTTATCCATCCTCTTTTAGCAACTATAATCATTAAAGCAGGTGCTAAAAGTAGGTCAGCAAAAAGTGCAAATAAGATAACTGAACCCGTAATCATACCAAAGTTTTGTACAGAAATCATATCTGCAGCTAAATATGCAAAAAAACCTAGAGATAGAACAAGAGATGTAATTACCATTGCTTTTCCTGTAGTAAAAAAGGTTTGTTCTATTGCTTTAATAGAATTTCTACTCTCTAGGTAATATCTTTTAAAATTGTGCATAAAATGTATAGTATCATCAACAGCTAGTCCAATAGCAATTGACCCAATAAGTAGTGTAAACATATCTAGTGGTATTTTAGCTATATACATAATAAGTAACCCCATAATAATAGGAGTTATATTTGGAATCATACTTAAAAGTCCCAATCTAAATGAACCTAAAATTAACATCATCATTATTGTAATTCCTATACCTGCAATAAGATAACTAACTACTGATGAGTGAATAGCTTGAGAAAAAGTATTTACTAAAAGTGGTGTCATTCCTGTTATATCTACTTTATCATTTAGGAAAGTTTTTTTTGCTTCTTTAGTAACATACTCTAATACTTTAGTTGAATGAATAGCATCTTGCCATGGTAACTTGATAGTAACTCGTGCTTTAGAGAATTGACTATCAACTACATCTTCTAAATCATCAGAGCCTGAATTTTCAAAAAGTAATAGTTCTTGTGATACTAAGTCTTGTTTAGTTGGAATTGTATAGTACTCCTCTTTATTCTCATGTAAAGCTCTATTTGTCTCTTTCACAATAGTTGCTAAAGATACCACTTTTCCAATATGGGTATATTTATCTCTATATTTTTCTAATCTAGCTGAAAGCTCATTTAACTTTTTAAGTCTCTCAGGGTCTTGCCAACCATTTACTTTGCCTGTATCTATTACTAACTCAATAGTAACTGAACCATTCATCTTTTTATCAATTACCTCTGTAGATACTCGTACAGGGACATCTGGTTGAAACCATTTTAAAGGATTGTGAGATAGTTTAACTTTAAAAGATGCAATTAGTGAGATTAATACTAAAATAGTACTTAAAATTAAAATACTCTTAGTATATTTTATGGGAATAAGAGCCAATTTTTTCATGATTTCATCAAGTTTATCAGTTGCTTTACTTCTTTTTGGTTTAAGTTTTGTTATTGATAGTAGTGCAGGTAGAAGAGTTAGGGTTAAGAAGAGAGAAATTAAAACTCCAAGTGAAGCAAAAATACCTAAGTCAGATACAGGAGCAACTGCACTTCCTGAAAATGAACCAATTCCAATTGCTGTTGTAATAGATGTCATAGCAATAGCTAAACCTGAATGTTTAAGAGTATATGAGAGTGCTTCTCTTTTATCTCCTGTTTTATTAAATTTATCAAAGAAGATAGATAAAATATGCACTGTTGCTCCAACAGAAACGACAATAAGAAGAGATGGCACAATCTGCGTTGGTAATTTAAAGGCTGTACCACTCCATGCCATTGTCCCAACAGTTGCAAGAAGTGATAAAACTATTACTAAAAGTGGATATACAACTGCTGTAACTCTCCTAAATATAATAAAGAGGAATAGTAAAATAATTAAAAAAGTAATACGCATAAACTTTTGAATATCTGACCTCATTTGAGCTTTAAGTTGATTATTTACAGCAGGTGAACCTGCCATATATATCTTAAGTCCCTCTTTTTTATATTTATCTATTACTTTCTGAAGTGCTTCTAGTATCTGATGGTTCTCTTGGTCGGTTAAAAATTTTCTATTATATGTTGATTTCTTTAACTCTCTATCATCAAAACCTTCATTAAACTCATCCTCTAAACTTAGATTTTGTTCACCTTCATGAGAGTATGCATCAGTTTCAATAACAATAGTTGTCATCTTTCCATCTTTACTTAAAAATAAATCTCTATAGAAATGAGACTTCATAGCTCTTCTCTTAATTTTAGCTACATCTTTAGGGATTTTAGGAAATGGCTCTAATAAATCATCAGTAATAAGTTGGTCATCTTTACCTCTTGTATTTCGTACATTATATAAAGAGGTAACATCATCAAGATATGGGACACTAATTTCTATATCTTTATGGAGATTACGAAGTTTAGTTAAAAACTCTATAGAAAAAATATTATTATCTTCAATGGCTAAGATAATCCTCTCATCTCGTCCAAACTGCTCTCTAAACTTATTATAAGTAAGTAAAACAGGGTCATCTTCATGCATAAACCCTTCAGTAGAAGTATCCATCTTTATTTGTGGAACATGAGAAATAGGAAAAGCTAATAAAATTGCTATTAGTAGTAGAATTTTAAAGGGATTATCGTGAATAAAACCACCAAAGTTGCCTAACATATCTTCTAATTGTTTATGCATATAATCTCCTAAAATAGTAATATTAGGAAAGTATATCGTATAAATATGAATTAGATATTAATATAACAGATTATTAAATCTATTTATGTAAAAATCTTTCAAATGGGAACTTAATACTAGCTACTGCTCCTCTCTGTCCATCTTGTCTATTTTTTAGAGATATAATTACTCCCATAGACTCTGCTGCATTTTGAGCTAAAAATAGACCAAGTCCTGCTCCTACAGACTCTTGTGAGCGTTTAAAAGGAGCAAATAGATTTTCATTCTCATCAATACCTTTTCCTTCATCAATAATATCAACTATAAAGTTTTTTTCATCGGTATGTACTAAAATTTTAACTAATCCCCCCTCTGGTGTAAAACGAAGAGCATTTTGTACAAAATTTTGAAAAATCTGCATAAATAGTAGAGGTTGAATAGTAATCATAAATCTCTCTGTCTCAAAACTATATATAAAATCTCTATTTTGTGAATGTGCTAAGAGTTCATACTCTTCTGCTTTTTTTGCTATAAGTCTAATAATATTAATTCTTTGAGGTTTTTCAAATTGCCCCCCCTCTGCTCGTCCATACTCCAAGATATTATGTATCATGTTATTTAGAGTATCGATTGAGTCTATATTTTGTTTTAGTGTATCTTTTATCTTATCATCTTTTTTATACTTCATAAGAGTTATCTGATTTTTTAGTCTCATAACTGCTAGAGGAGTCTTTAACTCATGTGCCGTTCCTACATATAACTCTTTTCTATAGTTTATTGATGTTTTTATCTTATTTATTAGACTATTAAAAGAGTCTCCCACCTTTTTAAACTCATAAGGTAACTCTTTAGTTTTTATTGGTTCTAATAAACTCTCACTCATATTACTAAACTTATATGTTAATTCATTAAGTGGTTTCATAAGTTGAGAAGATAATTTAGATGAGTAGTATAGTATAAAGATAATACCTATAACTGTGATTATTAACATTATTAGATATATATTCTCTATTAAATCTTTTTGTGCTGTTATATTTTTTGTTAATATAACAGATTTAGTGGAATTTGGATAGGGGTATGAGACACTAATATAGTAGTTATTATCCATCTCAAATCGCTTTATAGGTAGTTCACCATTTCTATCTTTAATATCTACCTCAATATCAAATATTTTTTTTAGGTTAAATCTATTAAACTCTTTAAAAAAATCTTCTCTATTTGGATAATAGTGAATAATATATTCAGCTTCTTTTCTAAGAGTTCTCTCCGTAGTTTTATTTATATATGATGATAAAAAGAATGATATGAATATAGTAATAGAGATAAGCATTGCTGTCATAATGACAGCAATCTCTAAGAAAAAACTAGTACCTAAGCTCCTTTTGGAAAGCAAAATCTATAACCTCTTCTTCTAACTGTTTCAATGGTTGTAATATTCAATGGTTTATCCATTTTTTGTCTAATTTGATTTATAGCAACTTCAATTACATTTGGAGTTACTAACTCTGGCTCTTCCCAAATTGCATCAAGAAGTTGCTCTTTAGATACAATCTGATCTTTATGCATAGCTAAGTGAGTTAAAACTTCAAAAGGTTTACCTTTAAGTTCAATCTCTTCACCATCATAAATAATTCTCTCCTCTTCAGGATTAATTATTAAATTCTCTACCTCAATGATATTTGAGCCACCAAAACGGAGTTTGGCCTCAATCCTAGTCGTTAAAATCTCAAAATCAAAAGGTTTTCTAATGAAGTCATCAGCTCCTGCTTTAAGTGCTTCTATCTCACTTTCTCTATCATCTCTTGCAGATAAAATTATAACAGAAGTTTTTGGTGCTTTCTCTTTTAGCTTACTAATTATATCAATTCCATTTCCATCTGGTAACATCCAATCTAATAGTACTAAATCATAATTTCTAATTCCTAAATAATATTCACCATCTTTAATATTTCCTGCTACATCATTTTGAAAACCAAACTCTTTTAATCCATCTGATAATGTCTTACTTAATGTAATCTCATCTTCTATAATTAATATTCTCATTTTATTTAAAGCTCCTATTTTAATATTCATTTAATATTATAACACAAAAAGATTATAGTTTAAAGTTTTTTTAAATATTTTTTAATTATTTTTTCATTGTTTTATATTATTAGGTGTTATTTGAGGTTAATTCCACTCTTTAGATAGTGAAACAGAGGCATTTTTTATAATATCTGGTTTAGAAATTTTAATATATAGTGAAGTAATTTGGGGATATAAAGAGATTAAGTTTGAACCTATACTATCTATAGCCTCTTCTAAAAGTTTATATTTTTTTTTATCAAAAAGCTCTTCAATCTTTTTAATAATTAAAGAGTAGTCAATAAAAGATGATTTATCTATATAATTATAGATAAGCTCAAGATTAATTATAACTCTCTGTTTAGATAATCTTTCAAAATTTAAGATACCAATAATAGCATTGATAGTTAAATCTTCAATATGTATTTTATACAACTCTAGCTTCCTCTTTTTTAAAAAGTCTAATAATATTTGGTATATGTTTATAGAATATTATAAATGTAATTATCCATATTGGTGCATGTGTATGAATTATTGGAATATCTGGATGAATTATATAAGATGAGATAATAAAAACAGCTAAACCTATTAGAGAAGATAGAGATGATACTTTTAAGATTTTACCAGAGATAAACCATGCCAATATACTAATTATCGCCTCGACTGGTAACATAAATAGAAGTACTCCAAATCCTGTAGCAACACCTTTTCCACCTTCAAATCCTAAAAATGGACTAAAGCAGTGTCCAATTACACTTAAAACTGCCATTGTCCATAATACATTATTATCTGCACCCAAAAGTTTTGCAATAGCTAAAACTACAATACCTTTTGATACATCTAATATAAATGTAGCAATAGTTAATTTTTTTGCCATATCAGGAGCTTTATTTTTTAATACTCTTAAGACATTTGTAGCACCAATATTTCCACTACCCTCTTTTCGTACATCAACTCCAGCAAAAACCTTTGCTAAGATAAATCCAAATGGTACTCCTGCAACTATATATGCAGTTAGATATAATATAATATTTAAATCCATATAGTCTCCAATTTTAAACTCCTATTTGCAATCAATAATTTTATTTGCCTCTTGGAATACTTTTTCTATATTATTGTGTATCCATCTCTTATCCATCCACTCTTCTGGTCTAACTTCAATTCCCTGAACTAATACACCAAAGTGTAGATGGTCACCTAAAGCTAATCCTGTCATACCCGTTTTTGCAATTGGTGTTCCTGCATCAATCTCTTGATCTTGTTGAACTAAAATTGTTGAGCAGTGTCCATATATAGTATATAATCCCATTCCATGAGAAATCATAGGCATATTTCCATATATACCATTATTTTCTGTAAATACAACTTTTCCAGCATTAGAGCTTATAATTGTTGCCATTTTTGTACTTGCCATATCTAGTCCTACATGGTATGATTGAGATACTTCATTACTCTTATTTTTATAATAATAGTGTCTATGGTCACCATAACTAGCTACCTTTTTAGCATTTTTTAGTGGGTAGAATGGTTTAATATGCCACTCATCAACCATCTTCTGAGGTATTTTTGATGCTAGAGTATGAATAAGTTTCTCATTTGCCTGTCTCATATCTTCATTAATTGCTTTTAATTTAGCAATTCTATCTTCTATTAGAGCATATTGTGGATTACTCTCTGCTAAATCTGAAATCTTTCCATCTATAAATTTATCTGTAGCTTTTATCCATGAAGTTTTGTATTTTCTTGAGACTATATAGTATGGAATATTAACAACTCTTTTATTTCCAGCCATATCTTCTGCTACAACCTTAGCCGAAAAGTGATTTTTATTAAATGGCCATGCTATAAGTGAGGCATAGTATCCCTCTTCTCTATAAGGGACAACTTTAAATTTTTTATTTCCCTCTTTTAGATAAAAATCTTTTAAGTTATCATCTTTAACTTGAAAAATAACTAATGCAGAACCACCTTGAGTGATTGAGTAGGAGTTAGCTAAAATATTTATATCTGGTCTATGATAATCTATATTTACAGTAATAGTTTTAACTGTTTTATTTCCTTGGAAAAATCCCCACTTACTTCTATCTCTGGCTGTTATTGTAATCTTAAATTGTGTAGCTTTGGAGTTTAACATAGTTCCATTAATAGCTTTACTAGGATATTTTACTTTAATAACCTTCTTCTTTACATTTGGTTCTAATATTAACTCATCAGCTACAACTACACTATTTTGTCCATCACTTATCTCTATTTTATATGATTTTAACCCCATATTATCAGATATTGTTATTAATAGTGGATCTCTCCTATTCCAATATATATTATTTTTACTTTGAATAATAGGAGCTTCTCTTTCAAATGTAGGAGAGGTAAATATATATGCACCTACTCCAATAATCAATCCTAATATTATAATCCATGCACTCTTTGAACTCTTTCTTCGTCTACCATAACTGCTTCTTCTATATCTCATTTTTATATTTCCAATCTCTTTATGTAAATTTTATCGTAATAATATCCGATGATATATCAAAAAACTCTTTAATATTATATATTTTCTATTTTCATTGATAAATCTATCCAATTTGCTTGATGTATAAGTGAACCTGAAGATATTGCATCAACTCCGCTCTTTGCTATCTCTTCAATATTATCTAAAGATATATTTCCACTAGCCTCTAATAGTATATGAGGATAGTTTTCATTTCTAAATTCTACAACCTCTTTTATCTCATTGTTACTCATATTATCACACATAATAATATCAGCTCCAACTCTCATAGCCTCTTTTGCCATCTCTAAACTTTCACACTCAATCTCCACCTTTGAAGTAAATGGAATTTTTTTTCTAACTTCTTGCATAAATTTATATAAATTATCTATAGTTTTTAGATGAGTATCTTTTAACATTAAACAGTCATCTAATCCCATTCTATGATTAATCCCTCCCCCACATCTAACAGCATACTTCTCAAACTCTCTAAGGAGTGGTCTTGTTTTTCTTGTATCAAGAAGTTTTACGCCATATCTATCTACCTTTTTTACAAAGCTATTGGTTAGTGTTGCAATAGAAGATGCATGTAATGCTATATTTAAAATAGAGCGTTCAAGAGAGAGTATCTTTTTAGAATCTCCATATATATATAGTAACTTATCTCCATTCTTAAAACTACTTCCATCTTTAACTAACCAATTTAAGTCTAAATTATATACATTCGCCATAGTAGAGATATACTCTCTACCACCAAAAACTCCTTCACTCTTTGCTAAGATATATGCTTTAATATCTTTTGAGTTGCTAACTCTAGCAAAAAGGTCATCTCTACCTATATCTTCAGCTATTAAAGCCTCTATAAATCTCTTTTTTAACATTAAATTTCTATTCCTTAATAATACTATATATAATTTTATATAAAACTTGCTATAGCATTATATCTAAAAATAGAAAATTTAATTAAAAATAAAAAAACATTATAATTTGTATTATTCTAAATTTTAAGTTCTCAAAATATTATAATAATTACTATCTTTAATCTCTACTTCTAATCTTTTTAAAATCTCTATATCTCGGGGTTTTGGTGGCTTTTTGAAGTCTATAAAACTGTCCAGCCATTTTTTA
>JALWDJ010000002.1 GCA_027014605.1 Campylobacteraceae bacterium | reverse complement strand
TAATTGTAAAATATAAACCATATTAGTTACATAATGTCATATACATACAACACAACACACAAACATAACACAAAGGAGATGTTACTATGTATAAAAAAAATAAGATGTTATCTGCAGTTGCTGCAGTGGCTATTCTCTCTTCAGGAGCTATGTCTTTTGATATGGTGGTAAAATCAAATGATAAAAATAGTGCTACTATTATGACTGATATAGTTGCAAATGCTGTTAAAGCAACATATACTGATGCAAATATTGTTACTGCAACTGAACCAATGAGATTAAGTACAAATGACAGAGGGGATGCATTAATATATCCATCATTTAAGGCTAAAGATGGTTGGGAGACTAAGATTACAGTAAGAAATACTAGAGATGTATCTGTTGTAGCTAAAGCTGTATTATATGATGCTTATGATTCTCATGAATTAAAAGATTTTAACCTATATCTATCTTCACATGATGTTGCTAGTTTTAAAATTAAAGAAAAAGATGGTATAGTTAATGTAACTACTCGAGATGGTTCTATTATGGCAGGGTTAGATCAAACATTAAGAACAGATAATGCAGTAGTTGTAGCACATGAAAATCCAGAAAATACTAATTTAGCTAATATAACTGAGCAACTTGATGATGATGGAGATTTTATAATAGCTCCTATTACTAATTTTAAAGATAAAAATAACTCAGGTTATGTAATAGTATATGTTATGGCACAAACTGATGATAAGAATCTTGCTCTTCCAAAAAATAATGTAGGTCATGACTATTATCATCAAGACCATATTGGGTTATATCAGGCTTATTATAAAGCATTAACAAAGTGTAGAGGTAATAGCTGGAAAGATATCTTTAATACATATGGTACAGCAAAAAATGGTACTGCAACAGAGTTAAATATAACTGCTCCAAATCTCCAAGCTACTTGTGATGATACAATTAATACTCATTTTACCTCTCCTGATAAGGATATTCTATTTGGAGAAGTATCAATGTATAAGGGTGGTAGTGATCCAAGAAGTTTATTGTTAAAAGCTAGAGCTATAGAAAATTATACGGATGATAATGTTAGCCAAATGATGTTATGGGCACCAGGTGAATATGCTTCTATTCAAGATAGAAGAATTATTAAAGATCAAGATGGTGATAAATATGCAGATTATAACACAACAGGAATTTATGAAGATTCAAAAGATATGATAGTTAATCATGGCTACTTTTCATTTAATAAACATAAAACAAAAAATGATAGATCAGTACTACTTGTAACTCAGCCAATGAAAAGAGCTTTAGATATGGCAGGTTATGGAAGTAAATATTGGACTAAAATTAATATGCCTAATAATTGGGGACAATTCTCACTTGGTATGCAATTTTATGATGAAAATGAAAATGCAGATAAGAGAAAACTACAGTTAGTTACTATTACATCTCCTGCGAATGCCAAAGATGCTAAGTTATATGAACCTGAAATGGCACCACTAGATTATGATTTATTAGCAAGAGGAGCTAATCAACAAATTTTTAAAGATAACGATACAACTGGGTATGCAGATATAAAAATTAATGGAAATAAGGGGCTTCCAGCAATTGTTACAGAGATGGTTAGTGAAGATATAAATGGTGAAGCACAGATTAACTGGATTTACTCTGCAACTAATAAATAGAAAGGGAGTATAGTTATGAAAAAGAATTTAATAAGACTTATTGCCAGTTCATTTGTGGCACTATTGTTAATTGGTTGTGGAAGTAGTGGGAAAAAGATATCATCAAGTAAGCCAACATCTACACCGACAGTGACAGCTACACCAACAGCTACAGCTACACCAACAGCTACAGCT
>JALWDJ010000001.1 GCA_027014605.1 Campylobacteraceae bacterium | reverse complement strand
ATATTAAAAATCTAATGGAATATTACCACTATCAATAGCATAGTTATATAAAAACTGATATAAATCAGCACTCCACTCATCTTTATATATCTTTTCTAATTTAGGGCAGATTTTAAAAATCTCATCTTTGAATTTTCCAGCCTCTGCAATATCCTCCCACTCATCTTGAGTATGAAAAATTGCAAATTTATAATTAGATATTTCACAACCAAATTTAAGATATTTTAAAAAGATTATCTCACCTCTATTCACATCTCCTAAACTCATATCAATATGAGTGGTAGTTGTTATATTTCTCTCTTGAATAGAAGGAGTACCTTTTATGCTCTTTATATTATAGGCGTTAGATAGTGATATTAGTATAAAAAATATTAAGTTCTTTATCAAAATTTGATACTCCTTATTAGGGGTGACATCAAAATTATATATTATAAATGTGGTTAGGTTGTGTAGAAATAGTGTAATTATTGTGGAGTTATCTAAGGTGACTTAAAAAGTTAAAAAAGTCACTCTAATTATTATATTTTTTAATATTAAAATTTCTTAACATTTAATATTAAAAAAAAACTTAGTCTGTTAACAGTTCATTAACTAAAGAGTACTCTATTTTTCTAAAAGTCCAATTTTATTTAAAAATGGTCTAATATCTAAAGATTTTTCTGCAAACTTCTCAATAAGTGTGTCTAAATGCCCATTTTCTGGTATCCACTCATCTAAATGTGATAATCCATAACTCTTTTCCATTCGTGTAAGACCTTCATATTTTGGTAACTCATTTTGTATAATTTCTACTGTATTTGTCATTAAAATTCCTTTTCTTCTTATTCTATTAATATTACTGTTTAATTTTAGCAAATATCTAATATAAAACAGATATAAAATGTGTTTTAATAATACTTCTTAAACAAAATGTAATATAAATACACCTTAAAATAGATAAAAGAGAGTATATCTATCTTATTTATAGCTTATATGATATAATCTCGCAAATAGTTTACTTTAGGATTAAATTTATGGAGATAGTATTAGTTTTAGTAGGGATTTTAGTTGGTACACTTTCAGGTTTTTTTGGTATTGGTGGAGGAATGATACTTATTCCTATTTTAATATTAATTGGTATAGATATTAAAAGTGCCATTGGTATCTCTATTGTGCAGATGGTATTTAGTTCATTTTATGGCTCGTATCTTAATTATAAAAAAGGTTCACTTATTTTGGGTGAAGGAGTTTGGGTTGGAGTTGGTGGTTTTGTTGGTGGATTTATTGGTGCTATTGTATCTACGAAAATTCCTGAAACTATATTAGAGTATCTATTTTTTGGACTTATTATATTTGCACTATATAGACTCTTCTCTTCTAAAGTAAAAGATGATGGTAGTGTTAAGAGTTTAAGTCCTATTATACTATTTATGGTTGGTTCTATTATTGGTATATTTGCCATTAGTTTAGGTGTTGGTGGGTCTATTCTTTTAACCCCAATATTGGCAGGTTTTTTACACTATCCAATTAAAAAGGCTGTAAGTGCAGGACTATTTTTTGTAGCATTTTCCTCTGTTTCAGGGCTAATTAGCCATTTAACTATAGGTGATATAGATTTGAAGAAAGGTTTAATAGTAGCATTCTCTTCTTTAGTTGGTGTATATATAGGTATATGGTTAAAAGAGCATGTAACTTCACATAGACATAAGATAGCTCTTCTTGTTATGTACTCAATGGCTCTTTTAATGTTAGTAAAAAAGATGTTTCTAGGATAAATTATGAGTAGAGGCAAGATAGAGGTTTTTGGAGCAAAAGAGAATAATCTAAAAAATATAGATATAAAAATTCCCAAAAATAAATTAGTTGTGGTTACAGGGATTAGTGGAAGTGGTAAATCAACTCTAGCATTCTCTACACTCTATGCAGAGGGACAGAGAAGATATATTGAATCACTATCATCTTATGCTAGACAGTTTTTAGGTAGAGTTGGTAAACCTTCTGTTGATAAGATAGAGGGTTTAACTCCTGCGATTGCAATTGACCAAAAGACAACATCTAAAAATCCTCGCTCTACTGTTGGTACTATTACAGAGATATACGATTACCTAAGACTACTATTTGCTAGAGTTGGAAAACAATACTGCCATGAGTGTGGAAAGCCAATATCATCTATGAGTGCTAGTGATATAATAGAAGAGGTTTTAAGAGTTCCAAATGGAGCAAAAATTATTATTTTAGCACCTTTAGTCAAAGGGAAAAAGGGAATCTTTGCTGATATGCTAGAGTCTCTTAGAGCTAAAGGGTATATTAGAGCGATGATAGATGGTCTTTTAGTTAGACTTGATGAGGAGATAGAGTTATCTAAAACAAAAAAACATACCATAAAAGTAGTTATAGATAGAGTTGTAATAAAAGATGAAAATAGAGATAGAGTAGCACAAGATGTTGAAAAGGCTCTAAAAGAGTCCTATGGAGAGGTAGAGATAGAGATATTAAACTATAAAGAGCTAAATTTAGATAAAAAACATTTTCACTACTCTGAACATTTAGCATGTTTTGACTGTAAACTTAGTTTTGAGCCACTTGAACCTGTAAGTTTCTCATTTAACTCACCAAAAGGGGCTTGTCCTAGTTGTGATGGATTAGGGATTAGATATGTAATTGATTTAAAAAAGATTATTGACTCCTCTCTTCCCATAGAAAAAGGAGCAGTTAAGATTATGTATGGATTTAATAAAAGTTACTATACAAAATTTTTAAATGCCTTTTGTGAGCAAAATAGTATTCCTATAGATATCCCTTATGAGTCATTAAAAGAGCATCAAAAAAAAGCCATACTATATGGTAGTGGTGAGATAGTTAACTTCACATGGAAACAGCATAGATTAAATCGTGAATGGCCAGGGGTCATTAAATTTGCCTATGATATGTTTAGTGATGAGAAAGATATGAGTGAGTATATGAGCGAAAAGGTGTGTGATAGATGTAATGGTAATAGATTACGCCCTCGCTCCCTAGCAGTTAAGATAAAAGATAAAAATATAGCAGATATTATAGATATGTCTATAGAGGAGTGCTATTTATACTTTATTGATGAGGATAACTTTTCTCACTTTACAAAACAGCAAAAAATTATTGCTAAATCTATCTTAAAAGAGATAAAAGCAAGACTATTTTTTCTATATGATGTAGGATTAACCTATCTAACTTTAAGTAGAGATGCTAGAACCATATCAGGAGGAGAAGCCCAAAGGATACGAATTGCCTCACAGATTGGTTCTGGATTAACAGGAGTTATGTATGTATTAGATGAGCCTAGTATTGGATTACATGAGAGGGATACTATTAAACTTATTAGAACACTTCGTTCTCTTCAAGAGAAAGGAAATAGTGTTATAGTAGTAGAGCATGATAGAGAGACTATCTTATCTGCTGATTTCATTATAGATATTGGGCCTGGAGCTGGAAAGTATGGAGGAGAGATTGTATTTGCAGGTAGTATAAATCAGATGAGAAGAAAAAAGACTCTTACAGCAGAGTATCTATTTGGGAACAAAGATATTTTATATAGATATAATAGACCTCAAGAGAGTTGGATAGAGATAAGAGATGTAAATTTAAATAATATAAAAAATCTATCTGTTAAAATCCCTCTAAAAAATTTTGTATCTATTACAGGTGTTAGTGGAAGTGGTAAGAGTTCATTAATATTACAGACTCTATTGCCTGTAGCTAGAGCCATATTAAATCATGCAAAGAGAGTAAATAGAGTTGATGGAGTAAGCATAGAGGGGTTAGAGCAGTTAGATAAAGTCATCTCACTTGACCAGAGTCCAATTGGTAGAACTCCAAGAAGTAATCCTGCCACATATACAGGAGTAATGGACGAGATACGAAAACTATTTGCAAAGACTAAAGAGTCACAACTTAGAGGATATAAGATAGGTAGATTTTCATTTAATGTTAAGGGTGGACGGTGTGAGAAGTGTAATGGAGATGGACAGATTAAAATAGAGATGCACTTTTTACCAGATGTATTGGTAACTTGTGATGCTTGTAAAGGGAGTAGATATAATCCTCAAACTTTAGAGATTTTATATAGAGGAAAATCAATAGCAGATGTATTATCAATGTCAGTAGCAGAGGCAGTGGAGTTTTTTAAATCTATCCCTGTAATTTCTGCTAAACTAAATACTCTAATGGCTGTTGGACTTGACTATATTACCCTAGGACAGAATGCTACAACTCTCTCAGGTGGTGAAGCACAGAGGATTAAACTAAGTAAAGAGCTTAGTAGAAAAGATACAGGAAAGACCCTATATATATTAGATGAACCAACAACAGGACTACACTTTGCAGATGTAGATAGATTAACAAAAGTTCTCCACCACTTAGTAGAGTTGGGAAATAGTGTAATTGTGATTGAACACAACTTAGATATGGTTAAAAACTCTGACTATATTATAGATATGGGACCAGAGGGTGGAGATAGGGGTGGTAGGATTATAGCTACAGGTAGCCCAGAAGATATTGCAAAAAACTATAAAAAGACTCTCTCATATACAGGAGAGTATCTAAGTAAACTAAAGGAATAAATTAAATGAAAAAACACTACACATCATTAATATCAAATATATTTGGAAAATTTGCATCATACCAGTTTCCAAAATTTATCCAAAATATAATAAATATAGCCTATGTAAAACTTATGGGGCTTGATATGAGTGAGTTTGATAATCCAACTAACTATAAATCTCTAAATGCTCTATTTACAAGAGAGCTTAAAAAGCCTAGAGAGATAGATAGAGATAAAAGAGTTATTATATCTCCTGTTGATGCTTTAGTTACAGATTTTGGTAAGATAGTTGAAGAAAAAGCCTATCAGATAAAGGGAATGGAGTATAGTATATGTAAACTCTTTGGAGAGTATCACCATAAGGCTGTTAAGTATTTAGAGGGTGGCTGTTTTGTAAATCTATATCTATCTCCAAAAGATTACCATAGATACCACTCTCCAGATAGATTAAAGATAAAATCAATCACTCATATAGTAGGAAAGTTATACCCTGTAAATTTTCCTCTTCTAAGAAATAAAAAAGAGCTATTTATAGAGAATGAGAGAGTTATTATCGAGTGTAGAGATGAGAATAAAAATAGATTTATAATGGTTTTAGTTGGAGCTTTAAATGTTGGTAAGATGGTTATAACATTTGAGAAAAATATCCAAACCAATATATCTACTAATGAGTCTAAACACTATAAATATAGAGATTTATGGCTAGATAAGGGTGAGCTTTTTGGTTGGTTTGAGATGGGTTCAACCATACTTCTATTTAGTCAAAAAGATGTAATTAAATATAATCTTAATATAAATCAAAAGGTAAAATTTGCAGAGCCAATAGGAGAGAAGATATAGTGAAAAAGGTTATAATATTTGATATGGATGGAACTCTAATCGATAGCTCTATTACTTTAGTTAATGCAATAAATTATGTACGAAAAAATATAAAACTAGAGGCTATGTCTGAAGATAAGATATTATGTAAACTAAATGACCATAGAGTAAATCCAGCTAAATACTTCTATAATGCAGATAGTTTCAAAGCAGAGCATGAGATATGGTTTTCAGAATATTATAAAAATAACCATAGAAGAGAGTTAAGACTATATAGTGGAGTAAGAGAGCTTTTAGATTGGCTAAAAGAGAGAGGATATATACTAGCTATAGCTACAAATGCACATAGAAACTCAACTAGACAGGCACTAATGTATCTTGATATAGAGAACTATTTTGATGTAGTTGTATGTGGAGATGAGGTTAGATACTCAAAACCATATCCCGATATGTTACTTAAAATCCTATATGAGCTAGATTTAGAGCCAAAAGATGCACTATTTATTGGAGATGGAGAGAGAGATGAAGAGGCATCAAAAAATGCAAATATAGACTATATTATGGTACATTGGGGATTTTCAGACCATAAA